>NZ_JAUOPX010000038.1:0-44617 GCF_030547455.1 Motilimonas sp. 1_MG-2023
TCCCTTGGTAAAGTAATTTTTCGTCGATTTATTTATACCGTATCTCCCGCGTGGGGAGGAGTCCATACATCTCCTACGTGGGGGTAACACGCTTTTGTAGGAGCAGAATTTATTCTGCGAAGCATGCTTTGATACATAGATATATGGAGATTGAATGGATATAAAACATTGGGGCGCGGTTGATGGGGTCACAGGCTCTTGTCATCAGTTGATACTAAATGAACATAACAGCATTTTAATTGATTGCGGTTTGTTTCAAGGGGCTGAAACAGCCGGTAAAGCAGGCGCTGAGTCGTTGGCTATTGAGTTTGACCTCTCAACAGTTAAAGCCCTTGTTGTTACCCATTGCCATATTGATCACGTTGGCCGCATTCCATATTTATTAGCCGCTGGCTTTAATGGCCCCATTTATGCTACCCAAGCTACGGTGGCGATGTTGCCGATGATTTTGCGCGATGCCCTTAAGCTTGGTGTCACACAAGATCAGCGTTTAATCGATGCTTGTATTCGCAAGCTGAAAAGCCAGATGATTGCGGTGGACTATAAAGTTTGGCAACGTTTACCGGTTGATGGTTTGGCTAAGGTGAAGTTTAAGCCAGCTGGGCATATTTTAGGCTCGGCCTATTTAGAGTTTGATTGTGGTAAAGGGAAGCGCGTGGTGTTCTCCGGTGATTTAGGCGCGCCTTACACGCCATTGCTCGCCGCGCCGAAAAGTCCTTATCAAGCCGATGTATTAGTAATTGAAAGTACCTATGGCGATCATTGCCATCAAGGACGTAAAGCGCGCTCTGCTTTATTGAAAACCACCATTGAAAAAGCAGTGGCAGATAACGGTGTGGTGTTGATCCCTGCTTTTAGTATTGGTCGCACTCAAGAGCTGTTATATGAGCTTGAGTCTATCGCTTATGCTGAATCGAAAAAGAACCCCGCGGCCATGTGGGCCAATTTAGAGGTGATTATCGACTCGCCAATGGCGGCAGGCTTTACGGATTTTTATTGTGAGTTTAGCGAGCTTTGGGATGCCGAAGCGCGCCGGAAAACCCAATCTGGTCGTCATCCACTCGACTTTGAAACGTTATATACAGTTAGTAGCCATAAAGAGCACATCCAAGTGCTCAATTATCTTGCCAAGCGCAATAAGCCTGCGGTGGTGATTGCTGCCAGTGGCATGTGTAGCGGTGGTCGTATCGTGAGTTATTTAGAGCAGTTTTTACCCGATGAAAAAGCCGATGTGTTGTTTGTCGGTTATCAAGCCCGTGGCAGTTTAGGGCGTGATATTCAACAATATGGTCCAACGGGCGGTCACGTATTTATTGACGATAAACGCATTGATATTAAAGCTGGCGTACACACTTTAAGTGGTTATTCAGCCCACGCCGATCAAAAAGATTTGCTGAACTTTGTGAAACGGATGCGCAAGCCGCCAAAGCTAATCAAAATTGTGCATGGTGACGAAGAGGCGAAAGCAGAGCTTGCACGTTTGTATCGTGATTTACTGCCTGAGTGTGATGTGGTGATTGCTGGTTATGGCCTTGAGTGATACAAGTAGCTAGCCGAACATAATGCGATTGAGCGCAAAGGCTCAATCGCAGCATCATTATTCTTCTTCGTTAGCGTCTTCCAATAACCATTGGGCTAGCTCGGTTTTCTTTTGTTTGATCACGTCATTCACTTGCTGCTCAAGATCTTCAGCGTTGATGTCCTGTACTGCGGCCAGTGGCTCACCAATGGTTTGCTCAACCACTCCGTCAATATGCTCAAGGGCAGCTTGCTTGCCTTCTTCAATTGAGTTGACGTCTAGCTCTTTTTTCGCTTCGAGTAATTCGTCAACGTTAATGCCTGTACTTTCTTCTAATAAGCTTTTACTCGCCGCTTTGGCTTCTTTTTTTGTTTCTTCATACGCTTCTGAGATTGGCCCACATCCCGCTAATAAGGTGAAAGAAAAGGCAGCTATGATAGGTAATGCTTTCATATTATGGGTCCTTCTAATTAAGAATGTGTGACATAAAATGTCATGATGACTATACCTAATATTTATTAATTAGCTACAGAATATCGAGACTTGATAGCTTAATTTTTTATCAACTTGGCTTGCAGTCAGGTGATGAATTTGAAGCCATGACAGTGGAGCGCTATAATCGGCGCTGTTTTTAAATGCGCCGCTAACTCATCGTGCGTTATATTTCCATCCTATTGTTATTTAAGGAATATGTAGTCATGTCGCACAATGTGTCGCACCTTCAGCGTTTCTCCGTTGCCCCGATGTTAGATTGGACGGATCGTCATTGTCGCTACTTTCATCGCTTGATGTCACAGCACACTTTGCTTTATACCGAAATGGTGACAACGGGCGCGATCTTGTTTGGTAAGGGCGATTACTTGGCATTTAACGAAGAAGAGCAACCCGTTTCATTGCAGCTCGGAGGTAGTGATCCGAAGGCGTTAGCTGAGTGCGCAAAAATTGCCCAGCAACGTGGTTATAATGAAATTAATTTGAATGTAGGTTGCCCCTCAGATCGGGTGCAAAGCGGTCGTTTTGGTGCGTGCTTAATGGCTGAGCCAGCGCTGGTGGCGGATGCCGTTAAAGCGATGCAAGACGCCTGTGATTTACCTGTTACGGTGAAAACACGCATTGGTATTGACGAACAAGATAGCTATGCCTTTTTAACCACGTTTATTGATCAAGTGGCGCAGGCTGGCTGTGATACTTTCATTGTGCATGCGCGCAAGGCATGGTTGAGCGGCTTAAGTCCAAAAGAAAATCGCGATATTCCGCCGCTGGATTACGAGCGTGTGTATCAGCTTAAACAGGATTTTCCTGAGCTGGTGATTGCCATTAACGGTGGCATAAAAACTTATGAGCAATGTGATGAGCATTTACAGCATTTAGATGGGGTGATGTTAGGCCGTGAAGTGTATAGCAATCCTTATTTGTTGGCTGAGGTTGACCAACGTTATTTTGGTTCGACGCGCCCTGTGCTGAGCCGCGTTGAAGTGATTGAAGCGATGTTTCCGTATGTTGAAAAGCATTTGGCATCGGGGGCTAAGCTGTCTCACGTTACGCGCCACATGTTGGGCATGTTTCAAGGCTTGCCCAATGGCCGTGCTTATCGCCGTCATTTAAGTGAGCGGTCACCGCGGGGGGATGCGACGTTAAAAGTGCTAGAAGATGCGCTAAAACTGGTGAGGGAGTTTACGCCTGCAGAATAAATGTGAATAACAAAGTGCTTGTTTAGATTATTTTTGAACAAGCACTTGCTGTAAAAGTCAGGCCTTTTATTTTTAATAATTAAGGTCAAGTTGTTAGTGGTTGTTTTTATTTCCTTTCTATTTATTGCTACGACTTTGGTTGTAATGCTGAGCGCTGTTGGCTTTTCTTCCGATATTCAATATAACGTTTTCAACTAAATACATGGTTTTTGCTTCTACGACTTTAGTCTAATATGTCGCTACTTTTTAATAACAGCGACGTGTTTCAAGTGGGTAGTAAAATGGCCAAATTAGCCTTAGTTAGAGTGATGTTTGGGTTAACAACGTTATTAGGTTTTCATGTTAGTGCTTTGTACTTTTTTTTGGCGCTGCTTATTTACTGCACCCATCACCGTGAAGTGTTTGGCTGGTAGGGTAGGTCTGTCTCACGCTTTTCGGCTTTAATTTTAAGCATCTCGTGTTATATTCTTTTTAGATTTATGCGGTTAGCGTATTTAAAAAGGATAAGTGTGTGTTGAGAAAAATTTCAAGTTATTTATTACTCCCCGTACTTGTAGTGCTGTCTGCTTGCTCTAAAGATGAGCCGGTGACAGAGCAAGCTGTCGAGAAACCGATGCAGCGCACTACGATAGTAAGCGATGCAACACCTGGTCAAACTATTCCTGCGTCTAAAACTTACACTTTTGTTGACGCGGTGAATGTGGTGATTGAAGACTCCCGCTTGGATAGCACAGCTGTGCAAGGTGAGCTTCGCAATGCGATAGCTTCGGTAATGCAGGCAAAGGGCTATGGCTATGAGCCTAATGTGGCGAAAGCTGATTTGGTTATGGGCTTTTTGTTCTCTCTTGAATCTGGGTTACCGGACGCTGAGTTGATTAAAATATTTGGTTTGTCGCCAGGACTAATGAGTATTAACAGTGATGGCCGTTATGAGAAAGCGACGCTAGTGCTCGGCGCGATGTCTAGTGACACCAAGCAAGTTTATTGGAAAACCATGTTGCAGGGTTTTGCTGATTTTGAACGACCACGTGATGAGGCGACGAAACGCGCTGATCGTCTAGTGGGTGAAATGCTGGCTAATATTCCAACGGCGGAGCAATAATATGCGTGGTGCAGGTGGCAGTGAAGGTGGCGTTGGCCAGTTTTTTATTGGTTTGATTATGATGGTTGCTGGTGGCTATTTGTTACTTAATGCCATTATGGTGACTAATCATTTTCATATGGGTTATAGCTTATACCGAGTTGGCGGGTTTTCATTAACCAGCGGCATGGTCATGGTGCCTTTTATTTTTGGTGTTGGCTTGGTGTTTTATAACAGCCGAAATATTTTAGGCTGGATTTTGGCTATTGGCGCGTTAGTGATGCTGATATTCGGCGTGATCACGTCCATTAATTTTCAATTACGTCATATGTCAGCATTCGATTTAATTGTGATTTTGGTGTTGTTGGTTGGCGGTATCGGGTTGTTTTTACGCTCGTTAAGAAATTTGAGTAGTTAGGCTTTAATATCACATCACGTTTATTTTTGGTTAATTCGCCGAGCAAGCTCAGCTCCTACGTGAACGATTTTATCGAGTAGGAGCAGAACTTGTTCTGCGAACAAGGACAGTTTAACTATAATTAGAAGATGATTACTGTCGCGATATTGCTATGAATTATCATGCTAACCATCTGCGCTTTGGTCGCGTTTCACAAGCAAACCAAGCATATTCTCTTACATCAACCACGTTTCAGCGTCGGCCTATTTTTCATTCGTTTAGCTCTGCGAGGTTGTTGATAAATTCAATGGCGAAAGCCGATCATGAACGATTGTGTTCAACGTTAGCTTTTGTTGCCATGCCTGACCATTTTCACTGTGTTATTCAGTTGGCTGATTTAAGCACACTTAGTCAGTTAGTTGGTAGGGTGAAGCGGGAAACTAGCTATCTTTTGCATCAGCGAGGCTTATGCAGGGGAAGTATTTGGCAGCATGGGTTTTACGATCACGCGATTCGCAATGAGAATGATCTTTTACCAATTTGTCGATATGTGGTGGCGAATCCACTTCGCGCAGGGCTGGTTAAGAGTGTGAAGGATTATCCATATTGGGATTGCGTTTATTTGTAGGTTTGTTCGTCGAGCGAGCTCGGCTCCTACGTGGGAGGTGTTAACGACTATGGATTTAATTTGTGGTGAATTCGCCGAGCAAGCTCGACTCCTACGTGAACTATTTTATCGCGTAGGAGCAGAACTTGTTCTGCGAATGGTCTCTAGTAATGATTTAAATAGCGTTATTTCAATTATAAGGCTTTACACCACTTTCCATTTTGCTCTTCATATCCCATTGCTACTAAAAAGCCACTAAAGGGTTGCTCTTGTTCATTTAGGGTTGTCACTACTGTGGTCGCTCCCTGCGCTTTGGCGATTAATTCTAATTGGGTTAATAAATACTTGCCGACACCGCGTCGTCGGGTTAAATCTCTAACCGTGAAATGGCTTAAATTTGTGGTGCTTCCCACTATATTCAGCAATGCAGCTGCGATATGGCGTTCATTGAACATGGCGACATATAGGCTTGGTTGCTGTTGTTCAATTAATGAATTTAGTGCGGCATCCGTGAGCTGGTTTTGCGGCCAAACAGAGGCGTAAATTTTTTTTAAATCAATCAGTAATTGAGACTCGACTTGCTGCGGATGAAAAACGCTTAAGCGCATGTTGGCTCCTAAGAAATGACAAGCGGTATGCTTATGACGATATGCAGGTTAGAATTGCCCGCTATTATAAAAGGTTCGCTGGCTAGGACAAAGGGGTTGTTGATGGAATGTCGCTTAGGGTGCGGCGCTTGTTGTATTGCGCCAAGTATTAGCTCCTCTATTCCTGGGATGGAGCAGGGCAAACCAGCGGGTGTCCGCTGTGTTCAGCTTAATGAGCAGAACTTATGTCGTTTGTTTGGTAAACCTGAGCGTCCCAAGGTATGCGTTGATTTTAAGCCTTGTGCTTCAGTATGTGGTAGCACTAACCAGCAGGCAATGACCAATATTGATGAGTTAGAAAGGTTGACTTAATTAACCGCGTCACTGCCGTTTTCATTAGCCGTTTTGGCTATTGCTGCCTCAGCAAGGGGCATGAGTTCAGTAATATTTACTAAATTAACTGGGGCGATAGGCTGACTAAGCCTTTGCTGTAAAAAGCTTAACGTTTCTGGGTAAGGGTGGCCAATAATGACCACATCGCGTCCTGATCTGGCAAGTTTTAAGGCGAGATTAAATTGCTTTTCAATGGCCGCTCGGCTGCGCAAATTATCTAAAAAAACATGACGACGCAGTACTGGCACGCCTAATGACTGGGCAGTACTTTCGGCTAGGGTATTTTTACTGGTTCGGCTATCGAGAAAAAATAATTCATGATGGCGCAAGGTTTCCATCGTCCAGCGCATTTGTTCGGCCATGGTAGTCAGTTTACTGCCCATGTGATTATTCATGCCTTGAATGAAAGGCAAAGCGATAATAGCTTGCTCTAGTTTATGTTTTAGCTCTTGCTCACTCATATCTGCGCGCAGCGCTCCAGGGCCAAGCAACTGATTATTGGCCACTGCTTCCATTGGGATATGCAGTAACATATCTCGGTTTTGTGCCCATGCTTGCTGGCCTATAGTGAGCGCTTGTGGGGTAAAAGGAAGCAGAGAAAAGGCAACTTCACTCGGTAGCTTAAGGGCTTGAAAGTCATGCTCGCTATTGCCTATATCATCAATGATGATAGCTAGATTGGCGGCATTACAAGGTATTGATAGCATTAATAAAAATACGCTCAATAACCGTAATACTACGGTCGCTTTGCGCTGGTGTAAGGGCATATTATTTTCTGCTTAACCATTTCCGTGGATCTTGCGGTTTGCCTTGATAACGAATTTCAAAGTACAAACCACTGCGTTTTTGTCCGCCACTGCGTCCTGCAAGGGCGATCACTTCATCATTTCTTACGGTTTCACCTACGCTTTTTAATAAGGCTTGATTATGGCCATAAAGACTCATAAAGCCTTTGCCATGATCGATAACCATCACCATGCCGTAGCCCTTTAAATATTCAGAGTAGACGACTTGGCCATGAGATAAAGCTTTTATTTCAGCGCCTTCTTTTGCTGCAATAAGCATGCCTTTCCAGCGCAACTGACCACTGCGATGACCACCGAAGCGATGTAATACGCGACCTTTTATTGGCCAGCTTAGTTTACCCTTGTAGTTTTGCAGGCCATCAAGCACTGGCTTTTTAATGTTATCTAGCTCTTGTTCGATTTTTTGTTGCTCGATACTTTCGGCTAGTTGTTTCGATAGATGTTTTTCGGCATCTTCTAATTGTTTGATTTGCTGCTGTTCTGAGGTGATCGTTTTATTTAAGGCGGCCATCGCATCTTCACGACCCGCTTGTTGTGCCGTCAATCTTTTCTGTTGCTCAGCATGATCCAGCTTGAGTCTGGTCAGTTGCTCAATTTTAGCGGTTTGTTGCCGTTGGTTTTCATTAAGATCGGCTAAGGTGTTCTGCATTTTTTGCAGGCTCTTAATGCGCGCTTTGTTCAAGTACTGATAATAGCTAATTGCTCTGTCTATTTTTGTTGGATCTTCTTGATTAAGCAGAACTTTTAAATAATCGTGCTGACCGGTTCGATAAGCGCTGGCAATTTGATTAGCTAATAGCTTTTGTTGTTTCTGTCTATTTTGTTCTAATTTTTCAGCGGAGATCTTGAGCTTGTCGAGAGTTTTTTGTGCTTCACGGGTGGCTTCAGCGTTGATCTGCAATTTACCGGCAAATTTGGCGATTTCTTTTTCGGCACTCTCTAGCTCTTGTTGCAGTCGTGCGATGGCTTTATTCTGTTTTTGGATATTTTCTTGGTGGGATTTTATTTGCTGTTTTACATTGTCCAGCTCAGATTGCTCGGCATAGGCTAAGTTAAAAAATGAAAAAAGCAAAACAGCGGCGATAACGCCGGCCATTTTGCTTATTTGCTTAAACAATTCATTCCCCTTCATGGGGAAAGATTATTTCAAAATCATCAGAGGCTTACCAGTCATTTCAGCTGGAATTTCCATGCCCATCAAATTTAGCATGGTTGGTGCTAAGTCACTTAGCTTACCATCTTCTAATGCCGTTGCTTCACGGCCTACGTAGATAAGTGGCACAGGCAGATTGGTGTGTGCAGTGTGCACGCCACCTGTTTCTGGGTCGATCATTTGCTCTGCATTACCGTGGTCTGCGGTGATTAAACATTCGCCGCCGACTTCTTTTAATGCCGCAACAACTTCACCGATACTGCTGTCTACGGCTTCACAAGCTTTAACTGCTGCCTCGTAAACACCAGTGTGGCCTACCATGTCGCCATTTGGATAGTTACAAATGATGACGTCGTATTTATCGCTCTTAATTGCGCCAACTAGCTTTTCAGTGAGTTCAGCAGAGCTCATTTCTGGCTGTAGGTCGTAAGTTGCCACTGCTGGAGAAGAAATTAATGAACGCTCTTCGCCCTTAAATTCTGCTTCTACGCCGCCGTTGAAGAAAAAGGTAACGTGGGCATATTTTTCAGTTTCAGAAATACGCAGTTGCGTTTTACCGTGATCAGATAACCATTCACCTAGGGTGTTCGTCAGTGATTCTGATGGATAAGCACAAGCCGTATCAATATCGGCTGCGTATTCAGTGATCATCACAAAATCAGCCAGTTTTGGTTCCACTTGACGATTAAAGCCAGCAAAGTCTGCATCGGTAAATGAACGGGTAATTTCACGCGCACGGTCAGCGCGGAAGTTCATGAAAATAACCGAGTCACCATCTTCAATAGGAGCTGCTTCACCGATGACAGTTGCTTTCACGAATTCATCGTTTTCTTCACGAGCGTAAGCTGCTGCTAATGCGTCTGTGGCGCTGTCGTATTGATATTCAGCCTGGCTTTGCGCTAGTAGGTTGTAGGCTTGTTCAACACGATCCCAGCGGTTGTCGCGATCCATTGCAAAGTAACGACCAATTACAGTCGCAAAACGGCCTTTGCCTAAGGCTTTGAATTTTTCTTCAAATAATTCGATTGAACCTTGAGCGCTACGTGGTGGTGTGTCACGGCCATCAGTGATTGCGTGTAGGTAGATTTTTTCTGCACCACGTTTAGCAGCAAGTTCAACAGCTGCAAGCATGTGATCTTCGTGGCTGTGAACGCCGCCTGGAGAAAGTAGGCCCATGATGTGAACCGCTTTACCCGCGTTAGTCGCTTTATCAATTGCGCTCGTTAATACTGGGTTTTCATCAAACGTACCGTCAAGGATGTCTTTGGTGATGCGGGTTAAGTTTTGGTAAACCACGCGGCCCGCACCGATATTGGTGTGACCCACTTCAGAGTTACCCATTTGACCATCAGGTAAGCCCACGTCCATGCCTGAAGCAGAGATTAGGGTATTGGCATATTCTTTACATAGACCGTCAAGTACTGGTGTATTAGCATTTGATACTGCGTTGTCTGGCATATCTGCACGATATCCCCAACCATCCATAATGATAAGTACTAAGGGCTTCTTAGCCATATGTTGAACCTCTTTTGGTTAGATTTGTTAAAACAAAATTAGCGTAATTTTACTACATTTAGATGCTATGTTGTAGATCTCGCTCAATCCTTTCGTATTATTTCAGACCTTTTCTCCTTGTTTTGCTCACTTTTATCACTGCACGAGAAAAAGTATCGCATTTCGGTTTTGGCAAGGCTGATCTTCTGGCTCGGCACAGGTATACTCAGCTTTTTTCAAGCTAACGAAGTAATACATTATGCAAGAATATATGGATTTTGCGGCCGCTAACCCAATGTTGGTTATTGCGTGGTTTGGTTTAGCGGGGGCGTTAATTTTTACCACAGTAAAGAGCCGTTTTTCAGCTGTTACCAATGTGACCCATCAGCAAGCAACGTTGATGATGAACAAAGAAGATGCCGTGATTATTGACGTGCGTAGCTTAGATGAATTCAAAAAAGGCCACATTGTTGGTGCAAAACATTTAACTGAGTCACAAATTAACGCAGGAACCTTCACCGGTGTTGAAAATCTAAAAGAGAGCCCCATTATAGTGGTATGTGCCACGGGAATGCGCTCTTCTGGAGCTGCCAATAAACTTGTTAAAGCAGGTTTTACGCAAGTGAGTAACTTGACGGGCGGTATAGCGGAATGGAAAAACGCCAACCTGCCACTAACAAAGAAATAATCGTCGCCTAGTTATTATCAGTAGGTTCAGCTCTTTTGAGCTAAGCTCTGACACTATTTTTTGCGGCGTTGTCATTCATATAAGTGCAAGCGGAATGCATTATTTTAAATGATATGGTTTTTTATTCGGGGGAATCCCCCCTTTGCAGTTTTTTATTATTAAGGATTTTAAGATGGCCGAAGAACAACAAAATGCGCAAGAGCAACAACAAATTGATTTCAACATCCAGCGCATCTTTCTAAAAGATATCTCTTTTGAATGCCCTAACTCTCCAGCAGTATTCCAAAAAGAATGGCAGCCAGAAGTTAAACTTGATTTAGATACTAAAAGCGCAAAACTAGCTGATAATGTTTTTGAAGTAGTACTATCTTTAACAGTAACAGCAACAATCGCGGGCGAAACGGCTTTCCTATGTGAAGTGCAGCAAGCAGGTATTTTCACTGTTGGTGAAATGCCGGATCCACAGCTTGCACATTGTTTAGGTGCATTTTGTCCAAACATTCTTTTCCCGTATGCGCGCGAAGCAGTAACGAGCATGGTTACACGTGGTACTTTCCCACAACTTAACCTTGCGCCAGTTAACTTTGACGCACTTTTCGCCCAAGCTATGCAACAACGTGCAGCTGAAGCGCAGCCGGAACAACTGGATTCATAATATTTATGGCTAAATCTGCAGCCATTTCTGTATTGGGGGCGGGGTCTTATGGCACCGCCCTTGCTATTTCTTTAGCCAGAAATGGACATCAAACTTTGCTATGGGGGCATGAGCCTGATCACATGGCAAAGCTTAAGCAAGAGCGTTGCAATCAAGCGTTTTTACCCGATTGCCCCTTCCCTGAAACCTTAAATATTGAAGCCGATTTGGCAACTTGTGTGGCTGCGTCGCGTAATATTTTACTTGTGGTACCAAGTCATGCTTTTGGCATTGTATTAAAGCAAATAAAGCCGCTATTAACGCCTGAGCACCGTGTGGTATGGGCGACTAAAGGCCTTGATCCAGACACCGGCAGGTTACTTCAAGACGTCGCTATTGATGTATTGGGTCGCGATATTTCCCTTGCTGTGATTTCAGGGCCAACCTTTGCTAAAGAATTAGCGGCCGGTTTGCCTACGGCAATCTCGTTATCTTCTACTGATCCCGTATTTGTTAACGATTTATCTGATCTGTTACACAGTGAACATTTTCGCGTTTATACCAATGAAGACTTTATTGGTGTGCAATTAGGTGGTGCAGTGAAGAACGTCATTGCTATTGGCGCCGGCTTGGCCGATGGCTTGGGTTTTGGTGCCAACGCCAGAACCGCTTTGATTACCCGTGGTTTGGCCGAGCTAACTCGGCTTGGTGCAGCATTAAATGCCGATCCTAAAACCTTTATGGGCATGGCGGGGTTGGGCGATTTAGTGCTGACATGTACCGATAATCAATCGCGAAATCGACGCTTTGGTTTAGCGTTAGGCCGTGGTTTATCGATGGCCGATGCGCAAACTGAAATTGGTCAAGTGGTTGAGGGTTATCGCAACACAAAAGAAGTGTTTATGTTGTCGCAGCGGCTAAATGTAGAGATGCCAATAACCGAGCAAATATACCAAGTATTATACCAAGGCAAAGACCCAAAAGCGGCAGCGATTGCTTTATTAGCACGCAGTAAAAAAGATGAATAATGTTTTTTAGCTTTGCCTCTGAGCATAAAAAAACCGCTTATTGTTAAGCGGTTTTTTTTAGTCAAAAGTAAGCTTACTTATAGTAAGAATGCTCGCCACTTTCATGGTCGGTAATGTCACGAACACCTTTTAGCTCACCTTCAAAGGTGACTAGCATTTGTTTTTCAATGCCGTCTTTTAAGGTGACGTCAACCATTGAGCAGCCATTACAACCACCACCAAACTGGACGATAGCAAAGCCATCTTCGGTGATTTCGATTAGTTTTACATTACCGCCATGACTTGCTAGGTCTGGATTCACTTCCGATTGAATAAAATATTCAATTCGCTCGATCAACGGTGCATCATCTGCAACACGTTTCATTTTCGCGTTAGGTGCTTTTAGTGTTAACTGAGTGCCAGTTTCTTCCGTTACTAAATCGATGGTAGCGTCTTCTAAAAACGGTGCACTGACTTCATCAACTAAAGCATCAAAACCCTCAAAAGGTAAGAACACATCGGTGCGTTCAACCGCTTCAGGTGGGCAATAAGAAACACCACATTCAGCGTTAGGCGTGCCAGGGTTAACTACAAATACGCGAATATTGGTGCCTTCTGGCTGCGAGCTTAGCAGCTTTACAAAGTGTTGCTGCGCGTCACTGGAAATACTAATCATCACTATCCTCAAAAAACCTGACTAAATCACTCAGGCATTATAGCGTCAATAACAGGGTATTTAGTATCAAAAAAAGCACATTTGTGACGATTTTATGGCCTTGTGGTGGGCGTCCGGCAAATACACCAGATTTCAATTTGACTAACACCGGCCTTTTGTAGCTCTTTACACAAACTATCTACAGTGGCGCCAGTGGTGACGATATCATCGATAATGGCAACATGGTTCAGTTGTGCTGGTAGTGCAGTTACTTTGAAAGCTTGTTGCATATTCCGCTTGCGTTGTTTGACATTGAGTTGTGTTTGGCTGGTGGTATTTTTAACTCTTTTTACCCAGTTTGATTGGCATGGGAGGTTTAACGTTTTAGCGCAATGCTCGGCAATCAATTGAGCTTGATTAAAACCACGTTGTCGCTCTTTGCGGGGATGAAGGGGGATTGGCAGCAAGGCTTGGGGTAAAGTTATATTAGCGGAGCTTGCTGTATATGCGCTGATTTTTTCAGCCATTAATTGGCCAAGAATATAGCTGTAGATGCTCTGTTTTTGGTATTTGAGGTGATAGATCAACTGATTGAGTGGGGGCTGAAATAAGCCACATGCATGTAATGACGAAAATTTGGGTGGTTTGCGGATACATTGGCCACACATGGATTCAGTGCTAGTGAGAGGTAGACCACAGCGTAAGCAATGTGGGTAAGTTTGTTTTAGGTCTTGATAGCAGGTGTGACAAACAAGGCCTGTTGTAATGCCTTGTTGGCAAAGTAAGCAGCTTAATGGCAATAGACGCTGGGCGTATTGGCTAAGCTTCTTTCTTGCAAGTGTTAATGCATGGGGTAACATGGAGGCTTTTTGAAGACTGAGCATAGGCACCATGACAAAAAAACTGAATATAACCAGTGTAGGACAAGGACGTGACCTTGTGTTGTTACACGGTTGGGGGTTAAACAGCGCGGCGTGGCAGGGCGTGCTACCACTACTTGAAAGCTATTTTACGGTGCACTTAATTGACTTACCGGGCTTTGGTGACAGTGAGCCTTTTGCGCTTCATACATTGCAGAATATGGCGCAAGCGGTGCTAGATAAAGCGCCAACTGAAGCTGTTTGGGTGGGATGGTCTTTAGGTGGCTTAGTTGCTACACAAGCTGCGTTGATGGCTCCTGACAGAATAAGGCGTTTAGTAACTGTGGCCTCAAATCCTAAATTTTCACAAGACCAAGATTGGCCGGGTATTCAACCTAAGGTACTGCAGCAATTTATTGACTCATTATCGGGCGATTTCAAAACCACTATTGAACGTTTTTTGGCCATTCAAGCGATGGGCAGTGAATCGGCAAGGCAGGATATAAAAGCGTTGAAAAGTTGGTTGGCAGAAAAACCGTTACCCGCTCCTAAGGCATTAGCAGATGGCCTGGCAATTTTGCAGCAAGATGATTTACGAAGCCAACTAAAGACACTAGAGATGCCTTTTTTGGCGATGTTCGGTAAATTAGATCGCTTAGTTCCGATTGAGGTTGCACACCAAGTGACATTATTAGCGCCGGACAGCGAAATCTATGTCTTTGAAAAAGCATCACATGCGCCGTTCGTGACCGACAAAGAACAGTTTTCCGCTCAGCTTATTCACTTTTGTTTGGTATAAATAAGCAATTGCTGCTGTAAAAATGAACAATTTTGAGCGATAATTAGCTTAGTTACTGGGCGAGAATTTAGCCATGAACATACAGTCTGCATTTAACATTGGCGTTGAAGGTTTTCAACGAGCACAGCAACAGGTGACAGAGAGTGCGTCAAACATTGCTCGTCAAGCTGTCGACAGTGCCAATGTCAACGCTAGCCCTGAAGTTGTTCAAGATGGGCAAACAAGCGCAACCTTGTTACCTGCTGATCGTACCCAGCAATCGGTAGTAACAGAGCTGGTTAATTTGACTGTGGCTGAGCATCAAGCCAAGGCATCTGCCAAAACGATTTCAGCCGCGGATGAAATGATAGGCAGTATTATTGATATAAAAGTGTAATAAAGTATTTTGCAAGCAGGGGTTTAATTCGGGGCTGTTGGGTTAAACAAATTAGGCGAGATAGTATCAAGGAGTAATGAACATGAGGCAACGATCATGAATATGAATGTTCAGCTCCCTCCTATGGTGCCCTTGTCGTTGCAACCGCAGCAGAATGTTACGCGTAATGAAAACCGCTATCGCGAGCTTGTTCCGCAATTAACTAAAACAGAGCCATATAAAGCCGAGACAGAAGTTGGCTCGGAAAAAGACAAATCTAAAGTTAGCCAGCAGCAAGCTGGTGGTACCCATTCAACTGAAGCGCAAAATTCTGATATTCGTACTGTTCAAGGTAAAGAGCAGGGCGAAGGACAAGGCTCAGAGCAGCAGCCTAATCAGCAGCAGGCTTCTGATCAGCAAGATAATAAAGGCGAAGGAAATCAGGCAGCTGGCCAACTTACACCACAAGAGCAAAAGATAGTTGACTCTCTTGAGAGCCGTCATAATGAAGTTGTCATTCATGAACGTGCGCATGCCAGTGTTGGTGGCCAGCATGCTGGCCAACCTAGTTACGGTTATGAAAATGGTCCCGATGGCAAACGTTATGCGGTATCTGGTGAAGTACCAATCAGTGTGTCGCCGATCGCAGGTGATCCTCAAGCCACAATACAAAAAATGCGTCAGGTGCGTGCGGCAGCGCTAGCACCACAGAGTCCTTCTGTTGCCGACAGAAGAATTGCAGCTGAAGCGACTCGTCAGCTTAATGCTGCTTATTCAGAATTAGCGGCTAGTCAAAAAGTTAAAAGTACAAGTGCGGATAGCGGCGAAGGTGATAACGAGACTCAAGCTTCTCGTGGTGGCTTAAGTGCTGCAGATACTCAAACGTTAAAAAGTGAAGATATTCATTCATTTAATCCAAGTAAAAAATATGGCCCTATTGCTCGCTCTGAGCAAGCCATGCAAACCGATAGGGCAATAGAGCAACGCTATTTTGGCTCTGTTGTGCCAAATGAGCGTCCCGCACTGCGCGCTTCCATTTAGCCGCTATTCCCTCTCTATACATGATCGCCCCATGACAGGGCTCCTACTTAAGTAGGAGCAGAATTTATTCTGCGATAGATTATTGTGCGATAAATTTGTTGCGATGAATCACTGCAGGTGAATCGCCCTGTGATGAGGGCTCATAAGGCTTACACCACATCTAGTAAGAGCTGAGCTTGCTCTGCGAACATCACAAATGCCCTGAGCAAGCTCTGGTCCTACAAAAAACACGAAGCAACAAGTTCAACATACAAGGAGCTGAAGTGATTCTGCGATCAATGATTCTACAAATCAGCTATCGTTAGCGTTTCTGTTTCGCCTTGTTAAAAGCATCAGCAAAAGCATTATTTAGCGGCGCAGCTGCTTTTTTCGGCTGGCGAGCCTTTGGTGCGTTAGTTTTTGACTGATGATTGTCTTTAGGTGCGTGGCGCAATGTTGGTTTAGTACCTTGCTCTACGGCTTGGTCTAGCTTCATAGTTAATGCTATACGCTTGCGTTGCACGTCTACTTCAATCACTTTTACTTTGACTATTTGTCCCGCCTTCACGACTTCACGAGGATCGGAAACAAACTTATTGCTCAAGGCTGAAATGTGTACCAAACCATCTTGATGGACACCAACATCAACAAAAGCTCCAAAGTTGGCCACGTTGGTCACCATGCCTTCTAAGATCATTTCAGGCTTTAAGTCATTAATGGTGTTTACGCCGTCTTTGAAGGTGGCGGTTTTAAACTCGGGGCGCGGATCGCGTCCAGGCTTATCGAGCTCTTTGATAATATCCGTCACCGTGGGCACACCGAACTCTTCACTGGCATAGACTTGCGGTTGAATGGTGCTTAACAGTGCGCTATTACCCATTAAGCTGGTGATATCCTGCTTGATATCTTTAAGCATCGCTTTAACTACTGGGTAGGCTTCGGGGTGCACCGCTGAGGCATCAAGTGGGTTTTTACCACCGCGAATGCGTAAGAAACCAGCACATTGCTGAAACGCTTTTGGCCCTAAACGTGCAACTTTTTTCAGCTGTGAACGGTCAACAAAAATGCCATTCTCATCCCGGTAGTCGACAATGTTTTGCGCCAGAGTGGGGTTTAATCCTGCCACATGGGTAAGTAACGCGGCAGACGCACTATTCACATCAACGCCAACCGCGTTCACACAATCTTCGACCACACCATCCAGTTTTTTCGCTAGTAATGATTGGTTTACATCATGCTGATATTGGCCAACCCCAATTGCCTTGGCTTCTATTTTAACTAATTCAGCCAAAGGATCTTGTAAACGGCGCGCAATGGAAACGGCGCCGCGAATTGACACATCAAGTTCGGGGAATTCTTTAGCGGCCAGTTCAGATGCAGAGTAAACCGATGCGCCGGCTTCACTCACCATAATTTTTGTGAGCTTCAGTTCCGGCTTCGCTTTGATTAATTCTGCGACCAGTTGGTCGGTTTCGCGTGATGCGGTGCCGTTACCTATGCTGATCAGTTCAACTTTATGTTGCTGACATAATTTAGCTAACTCACTGAGCGAACCTTGCCAATCTTTACGTGGCGCATGTGGATAAATAGTACTGTATGCCAATAATTTACCTGTGCCATCCACCACTGCAACTTTAACCCCTGTACGCAAGCCTGGGTCTAACGCAAGAGTGACTTTCGGGCCACCGGGAGCGGCCATTAATAAATCATTTAGATTTTTGGCAAACACATTGATAGCTTCAATTTCTGCCGCTTCACGTAGATTAGAAATCAATTCATTCTCTAACTGCATCAATAGTTTAATGCGCCAAGTCCATTGCACCACAGTTTTTAACCAAAGGTTACAAGTGAGTTGATTCACTTGCATGTAGCGGGCAATCAAGGTTTCCCCAGTGCTGGGCAAGGTTTTATCTTCACGCTCAGGGTCGGCGTTTAAACTGAGTTGCAGTATTCCCTCATTGCGTCCACGTAAAATAGCGAGAGCACGATGTGATGGGATCTGGCTAATTTTTTCGCTGTAAGCAAAATAATCTTTAAATTTGATGCCTTCTTGTTCTTTGCCTGCAATCACTTGGGCATCTAAGGTTGCGTTTTGCTGCAAATAAGAGCGCACTTGGCTGATCAGTTCGGCATCTTGTGAATAACGCTCCATAAGAATGTATTTTGCGCCCTCTAACACGGCTTTGGTATCGGGGTAGTTTTTTTCGGGGCTAAGATAAGCGCTTGCTTGGGTTTCTGGATCAAGTGAAGGCTGTGTTAATAGCATATCTGCAAGGGGCTCGATACCTGCCTCAATCGCCATTTGACCTTTAGTGACACGCTTTTGCTTGTAAGGTAAGTACAAGTCTTCAAGGCGAGTTTTGGTATCAGCATCAAGCAGTAGCTGATGCAGCGCATCACTGAGCTTACCTTGCTCTTGAATGGTACTAATAATGCTGCTGCGTCGATCTTCTAGCTCGCGTAAATAAGTTAGCCTTTGTTCTAAAATACGCAGTTGGCCATCATCAAGGCCGCCGGTAACTTCTTTACGATAACGCGAGATAAAAGGCACGGTTGCGCCTTCATCTAATAGTTGTACGGCGGCGTTGATTTGTGCGGTGCTGGCACCAATTTCTTGAGCGATTGTATTATGAATAGAATGCATTGTTTTCTCAGCGTTTAAAATTTGGGAAAGCGAGGGAATTCATCAAAGATCGTAATCTATTTTATTGATATACCAAGTCTTCTCACCCGAAGGCGTGTGAACGATAGCTTCGTCATCAACGGATTTTTTTAGCAGCGCTCGCGCCATTGGCGAGTCGATGGAAATGTAGTCCTTGCGGCCATAAATTTCATCGGGGCCGACTATTTTAAAATTCAGTATTTCGCCTGCATCGTTTTCAATATTAACGATGGCACCAAAAAACACTTTTCCTTGTTGTTGAGGCGATGGGGTAACGATGGTGAGCTCTTCGATGCGCTTGCGCAAGAACCTGACTCGTTTATCAATTTGCCTTAAAACGCGTTTATTTTCTTTATAATCGGCGTTTTCAGAACGATCGCCCAAGCTGGCTGCCCATGCTACTTTTTGCGTGATTTCTGGGCGGTATTCGCGCCATAGATGATCGAGTTCGGCTTCTAACTTTTTCATGCCTTCTGGCGTAATGAGATTTGTCTTCAATCTTGTAATTCACCATGCTGTCGATTGCTTGCGCTCTTTATAGCGTCTATGGCTAGCTTTTTAAAGTCTAGTGATGCAAATAAGCGAGGGGTGAACGACTATGTGTTGCGCTGGATTGATGAGAAGCGTGAAAAGCGGGACTCATGGTCCCGCATTTATTTGCTGGTTAAGTGAACCTTATAGTTGTGGCCCGGCGGCTACCAGTGCTTTTCCTTCCTCGTTGTCAGTGTATTGCGCAAAATTATTGATAAACAATTGCGCCAAATTCTCTGCTTTAGTATCCCATTGCTCTGCAGACTCATAGGTGTCTCTAGGATCAAGGATCGCAGGATCTACGCCGGGCAGAGCGGTTGGCACCGCCAAGTTAAAGATTGGAATCGTTTTCGTTTCCGCCTTTTCAATCGAGCCGTCTAAGATAGCATCGATGATGGCGCGGGTGTCTTGAATCGAGATCCGCTTACCGGTGCCATTCCAGCCTGTATTAACTAAATATGCTTCCGCGCCTGCCGCTTCCATTCGTTTCACTAGCTCTTGGCCGTATTTGGTTGGGTGCAGTGTTAAAAACGCCGCGCCAAAACAGGCTGAGAAAGTCGGAGTTGGCTCGGTAATGCCGCGTTCAGTACCGGCTAATTTGGCGGTAAAACCAGATAAGAAGTGGTACTTAGTTTGAGCTTTGGTTAGCTTAGATACCGGTGGTAGCACGCCAAAGGCATCAGCCGTTAAAAATATCACTTTGTTAGCGTGGCCCGCTTTAGATACCGGCTTAACAATGTTATCTATGTGGTAAATGGGGTAGCTAACACGGGTGTTTTCGGTTTTACTGCCATCATCATAATCGACTGTTTTATCGTCGCGCACGGTTACATTTTCAAGTAATGCGTCACGTTTAATGGCTTTGTAAATATCCGGCTCGGCTTCTAAACAAAGGCGGATGGTCTTGGCATAACAACCACCCTCAAAGTTAAACACGCCTGAGTCATCCCAACCGTGCTCATCGTCACCAATTAAGGCGCGTTTAGGATCCGTTGATAAGGTGGTTTTACCGGTGCCGGAAAGACCAAAGAATATAGCAGTGTCACCATTAGCGCCGACGTTTGCAGAACAATGCATTGATGCCATGCCGCGCAGTGGCAGCAGGTAATTCATCATCGCAAACATGCCTTTTTTCATTTCACCGCCGTACCAAGTTCCACCAATAATTTGCATTTTTTCGGTGAGGTTAAAAGCGATGAAGTTTTCAGAGTTTAGGCCGTGTTGCTGCCAATTTGGGTTGGTGGTTTCAGAGCCATTTAGTACCACAAAATCGGGTTCAAATTCTGCCAATTCATCTGCGCTAGGTCGAATGAACATATTCGTGACGAAGTGTGCTTGCCATGCAACTTCAACAATAAAACGCACGGCCAGGCGAGAATCTTTGTTAGCGCCACAAAAGGCATCAACAACAAACAGGCGTTTATTCGATAGCTCTTCGACGACTAAAGATTTGAGGTCTTGCCAGACTGCTGGGGTGATGGGCTTGTTATCATTCTTTCCTTGATCTGACCACCAAATTGTATCGCGAGTAACATCGTCTTTAACGATGTATTTATCTTTTGGTGATCGCCCTGTAAAAATCCCTGTGTCCACCGCGACAGCACCTGACTCGGTTACAACTCCACGTTCAAACCCCACTAAGTCGGGTTTTGTCTCCTCGACAAACAAGGTTTCATAAGAAGGGTTGTGTACCACTTCTTTCACACCTTGAATGCCGTATTTACCTAAGTCTTGTGCACTTAATAGAGTTCTTTCCGCGTCGATAACTGTCATATTTATCTCCAAGGTTACTTTTTAGTTTGTTCATTAATGATTCTATTACTTTATAAATAGAATAATGGGATATGCTTCAAACTTAAGAGTAAAGTGTCGTGATAAATACAACTTCTTGTTAATTTCTCCGGTTTTTTTCTAGTGTTTTGTTTTATTGTTCTGCAAGGATGGGTTGTTGGTAGCAAATAATGCTTCCACATCTAGTGCGTCGAAATGGTAAGCGGTGCGACAATATTCGCAATCCATATCGATTTGACCTTTCTCTTGCAGAATATCAAGCAGCTCACTTTTCTCGACCGATAACAAGGCTCCTTCACACTTTTCTCTTGAGCACCCACATTCAAAAACAATGGCTTGTGGTTCAAAAATACGAACAGCTTCTTGGTGATATAAGCGGTACAGCAAGGTTTCCGCGTCTAGGCCAAATAATTCATCGTCTTTTAAAGTCTCAGCCAACGTTGTGACATGGCTAAATTCAGCTTCATGTTCTTCTTTTGCTGTCGGCAGCTTTTGTAATAATAGACCAGCTGCCATTTTTTGGTCGTTATAAAGGCCTGTTTTTAAGATAAGTTTGGTAGCTAATTGCTCTGATTGGGCAAAGTAGTTTTCTAAGCTGTCGGTTAACGAGTTACCGACTAGCTCAACCACGCCTTGGTAGCGCTCACCTTCGTTTGGCGTGATGGTGATTAATAGAAACCCTTTACCCACCATTTCGGTTAAGTTCGCATCGTCTGCTGGGGTCGATTTATAGCGCGCTACGCCACGTAAAGCTTGATTATGATCACCGTTAATAGCCGCTAAATGCACCGGACCATCGCCTTGTAATTGAACGTTTATATGGCCTTCAAATTTTAGAGTGGCAGTTAATAGGCTGGTGGCTACAAATAACTCACCGACTAAACGCTCAATTGCGGCCGGGTAGTTGTGGTTACGTAGAACGTCTTGGTAGCTTTGGCTAAGTTGTACGAGTTCGCCACGCACATCGTAATCTTCAAATAAAAAACGGTGTAGGTGGTCTAATAAAGGTTGTGTTGGTGCTTGGTCCATGGGAACTCCAAAAAATTAGTTTTCACTGCGCTGTGATTTTACTTTAATTAATTCTCTGCGCTGTTTTTTATCCGGCCGACGATCTGGGTGCGGGGCATGCAAGGCACTTAGCTTTCTTAGCTCAGCGTGCTGTGCTCTTAGTGCAATACTGGCCTCAGTTTCTTCGTAAAGTAGTTGGGCTTGCGGTGCACTTTTACGTTGCCCCTCAACTTTTAGTACCACCACTTCTTTATTATCATGACCTTGGCGAACAGTAATCGTTGCGCCAACCTCAACCAATCTACTTGGTTTAGTGCGCTGACCATTATACTGTACTTTACCTCCTTGAATCACGTCTCTAGCAAGACCGCGAGTTTTAAAAAACCGAGCCGCCCATAACCATTTATCAAGGCGTACGCCATCGTGCTCTGACATTGGAATTTCTCGTTCTTGTTAAACTTATCATGCTTAAGATATGGTGACGGTAACAGTTTTTATCAAGTCTCACCGTTGTGGCTGTTTTTTGTTTTCATCATCGTGTTACACTCGCCATCATAAAAAATGCATTGTATTTAATGTAATGTGATGCGTGTAGCGTATATATTTGAACTTAACAAGACAGAATCGAGTATTTATTATGTATTGTGAGGGCTAAGAATATTGCCCATCTCTCATAACCCAATTTTTATACTTGAGTGAAACACTCGCCGCGGGCTAGTATGGTCTCTATCGGCAGGATGCTGTGTTGTAATAAATTAGGAATGTAGTAATGGATAAGTTCTCTGGTGTACTGATGCGCCTGAGCGGCTTGCCCCAGCAAAAGCTTTCTTCAATCGCTTTTTATTCTTTGCTGGTGCTGCTCTGTTATCAGTTAGCCCATTTGACTTGGATGGTCATGCCTTCAGGTTCAACAAAATCAACGCCTTGGCGTCCCGCCCCCGTTGCACAGCAGGGAAATAGCAATCAAGGTATTAACTTGACTGCTATTACTGCATTGCATCTATTCGGTGAGTTTAATAAAAAAGTCGCTCCAGTGTCGGTTGCGGCTAAGCCGAAGGTTGCTCCTAAAACTAAGCTCAATGTTAAGTTGACGGGTGTATTAGCTTCTACTGTGCCACAAAATGCTGTCGCTATTATTGAAGACAGAGGTAGGCAGGATTCCTATTTCATTGGTAATAGTATTGGTAACACGGGGGCGGTGCTGAAAGAGATTAAGTTTGACCGTGTGATTTTAGAGTATCGTGGTGATTTACAAACCTTGATGCTTGATGGTGAGACTTATGCGGCCAATAAAAATGCGTCTAGTCAGCCAGCTGCATCTAAACCTGAACCTAAAGCCATACGTGAAGCACCTGTTGAGCTAGAGCTTAACCGTGCTGAGTTATTGGCTAACCCCAGTAAAATCACTGATTTCATTTCTATCTCACCTGTGCGTAATCAAGGTGCGCTTATTGGCTATCGGATTAATCCTGGCCGAGACGCCACTATATTTCAGAACGCGGGGTTACAAGCAAACGATCTCGCCGTTAGCCTTAATGGCATTGACTTAACTGATATGCAGCAGTCAATGAGCTTAATGCAAGAGTTTCCTACTATGCGTGAAATGACCTTGTCGGTAGAGCGCGACGGCCAAATTCACGATTTATATTTTAGTCTGCCCGAATAATAAGAAAGTTGGAGCAAGTAAGAATTATGAGAATTTCAGGGACCCGGCGTAAATTAAGCGCCCTTTGTGCAGGATTGCTATTAGCCGTGAGCGCTAACATTTCTGCTGCTGAATATTCAGCCAGCTTTAAGGGCACTGACATCAACGAGTTTATTAATATCGTTGGTAAGAACCTCAACAAAACTATCATTATCGAGCCCTCAGTTCGCGGCAAAATAAACGTCCGTAGTTATGATTTGCTTAATGATGAGCAATATTACCAGTTCTTCCTTAATGTACTTGATGTCTACGGTTTTGCTGTGGTGGAAATGGATAATGGCGTGATGAAAGTCATCAAAGCTAAAGATGCCAAGGTTTCAGCCATTCCCGTTGTTGACGGTAAAAATCCGGGCAAGGGAGATGAAATGGTGACGCGAGTGGTGCCCGTGCGTAATGTATCGGTACGAGAGCTTGCTCCTTTGTTACGCCAGCTAAATGACAACGCTGGTGGCGGTAACGTGGTTCATTACGACCCGTCAAATGTTATTATGATCACGGGCCGTGCAGCTGTGGTTAATCGTTTGGTGGAAATTGTTCGCCGCGTAGATAAAGCGGGTGATGAAGAGGTTGATATTGTTCGCCTTCAGTTCGCTAGCGCTGCAGAAATGGTGCGAATTTTAGAATCTATTCAAAAGCCAGGCGATGGCAAAACCAATACACCAAGCATGCTAAAACCTCGAATGGTTGCTGATGAGCGCACTAACTCCATTATTATCAGCGGTGAGCCGCAAGCGCGTAAACGCGCAGTGCATTTAGTTAAGCAGCTTGATAGTGAATTAGAAACCAGTGGTAACACCCGCGTATTCTATCTTAAATATGCTAAAGCCAAAGAAATGGTTGATGTCTTGAACGGTGTGAGCAAATCAATCGAAGGTGAAGTTAAGGGGGCCAATGGCGCAGCTGCAGGTGGTTCAAAGAATAAACAGTCTACCTTAAATATCGAAGCTCACGAAGGCACTAACGCGATTGTCATTACTGCGCAGCCTGATGTGATGGGGTCGTTAGAAGCGGTTATTCGTCAACTCGATATTCGCCGTGCTCAAGTATTGGTTGAAGCCATTATTGTTGAAGTAGCAGAAGGTGACGGCATTGGCTTGAGTGTGCAGTGGGCAACCCTTGCTGGTGGTGGTACGCAATTTAATACCAATGGTGCATCACTGAGTGAAATCGCAGCGGGTGCTTATCAAGCAAGGCCTGAAAAAGGCTCGACCATCATTGATGGTGATAAAACGACAGTTAACCCTGAAACTAAAGGTGATGTGACAGCACTCGCGAGCGTATTGAGCAAAGTGAGCGGTATGGCGGTTGGTTATGCGACTAATGATTGGGGCGTAGTGTTACAAGCCTTAGCAAGCTCGAAAGGTTCAAACATTCTTGCCACGCCAAGTATCACGACATTGGATAACCAAGAGGCCAGCTTTATTGTTGGTGATGAAGTACCCGTTAAAACAGGCTCAGCAGCTAGCGGTAATAATGACAATCCATTTACCACCATTGAACGTAAAAAAGTGGGTATCCAGCTAAAAGTGACCCCACAAATCAATGAAGGCGACGCGGTACAGCTGGTTATTGAGCAAGAAGTTTCTAACGTAAATGGTAATACGGGTGTCGACATTACTTTTGCAACTCGTGCTGTGAAAACAACCGTGTTAGCAGACAGCGGCGATACCATTGTCATCGGTGGTTTAATTGACGAAAAAGTAGATGAATCGGTCGAGAAAGTGCCTTTACTGGGAGACATTCCTTATCTTGGTAACCTATTTAAGTCGACCAGTAGTAGCACCTCGAAGCGTAATTTGATGATTTTTATTCGTCCGACCATTATTCGTGACAGTAATAAAATGGCGAGCCTAAGCTCTCGTAAGTACAGCCTAATGCGTGCAGTGCAGCTACAGCAGCAAGCACAAGGTGTTAATTTAATGCCTAATACCGATGTGCCAGTGTTGCCTGAATGGGGTCAAAGTCCAGAAATTAATCCTGAAGTGTTCGACTTCACCAAGAAAAAACGTCGTGCGCCAGAAGCCAGCAGTAATTAAGGATGCAGTAGATGGAAACGCCGCTTATTGATGAAAAAGCCATTGCTGACGAAGTACCTCATTTCGATGAGCTTGATACTTCGGCTAAGCTACTGCCTTTTGCTTTTGCAAAAAATCATGGTGTAGTTTTTTGTCAAACCAATGGCCAAGCTAAGGTGTTTTGCAAAGCAGACGCTAAACCGGAAATTTTCCTCGAAATTCGCAGGCAAATGGGTAAGCGTTTTAGTATTGCTATTTTAGCGGATGAAGTGTTTGAACAAACGTTAACACAAACTTACCAACGTGATTCTTCACAAGCGCGTCAGCTGATGGAAGACATAGGTAACGAAGACTTTTTTACTTTGGCAGAAGAGTTACCGGATAATGAAGACCTGCTTGAAGCTGATGATGATGCTCCGATCATTAAATTGATCAATGCCATGCTCAGTGAAGCGATCAAGGAAGGTGCGTCAGATATTCACATTGAGACGTTTGAAAAAACTCTCATTATCCGTTTTCGTATTGATGGTGTTTTACGCGAAATTCTTAAGCCGCAACGCAAGCTGGCATCACTGCTAGTATCACGTATTAAAGTCATGGCGAAGTTAGATATTGCTGAAAAGCGGATCCCGCAAGATGGCCGTATTGCCCTGCGTATTGGTGGTCGTGCGGTCGACGTGCGTGTATCGACGATGCCGTCAAGTCATGGTGAACGTGTGGTATTGCGTTTATTAGATAAAAACGCGGTTAAGCGTATGTCTGAATTAAACATGACGGCGAAAAATAGCGAAATTTTGAGTGACTTACTGCGTAAACCTCACGGTATTATCTTAGTTACTGGGCCTACTGGCTCGGGTAAAAGTACGACGTTATATGCCGGTTTATCAGACATAAACTCAAAAGACCGCAACATTTTGACGGTTGAAGACCCCATCGAATACCTACTAGAAGGTATCGGTCAAACCCAAGTAAATACTAAGGTTGATATGACCTTTGCACGTGGCTTACGTGCTATTTTACGTCAAGACCCTGATGTGGTGATGATAGGTGAGATACGTGACCTAGAAACGGCACAAATCGCAGTTCAAGCCAGTTTAACGGGTCACTTAGTATTATCAACCTTGCATACCAATACGGCCATCGGCGCATTAACTCGGATGCAAGACATGGGGGTAGAGCCTTTCCTACTATCTTCTTCTTTATTGGGCGTGTTGGCTCAGCGACTGGTGCGAACCTTATGCCCAGATTGTCGTGAGCCACATTTAATGACAGATAAAGAAAAGTCTATGCTTAACATGCCGATTGAAGATCCCATTCAAGTGTTCAGAGCCAATGGCTGTGAAGCATGTAACTTCTCAGGTTATAAAGGGCGAACCGGTATCTACGAATTATTAGTGATGGATGATGATGTGCGCAATGCTATCCATGATGGCGCGAGCGAACAACAAATTGAAAAAGTCGTCCGTCAGCACACCCCAAGTATTCGCAGTGATGGCTTATCGAAAGTTCGCGAAGGTATCACCACGATAGAAGAAGTCCTTCGTGTGACCAGAGAAGGCTAGCAAAATGGCAACATTCGAATATAAAGCGCTAGATAAAAAAGGTAAACAAAAGAAAGGCTTGCAAGAGGCTGATACGGCTCGTCAAGTACGCCAAATTTTGCGAGACCGAGGCCTAACCCCTATCGAAGTGATGGCTGCTGCAGAGCAAGCTAAAAAAGAGAGCAAAGGTGGCTTTTCGTTTAAGCGTAAAATCTCTACCCCAGAGCTCGCCCTAATGACACGTCAGCTGTCTACTTTAGTGGCGTCTTCAATGCCCATTGAAGAATGCCTTAAAGCCGTGGTTGAGCAAACCGATAAACCGAAAGTAAAGTCCATGTTATCGGCGGTTCGTAGTCGCGTGTTAGAAGGTTACACTTTAGCGGGCAGTATGGCTGAGTTTCCGCATATTTTTGATGATCTCTTCTGCGCAATGGTAGCTGCGGGCGAAAAAGCGGGGCACTTAGAATTAGTACTGGATCGTCTGGCTGATTACACCGAACAACGTCAGCAAATGCGCAGTAAATTGATGCAGGCGATGATTTATCCATTAATGTTGACACTGGTGGCGATAGGTGTTGTGTCAATTTTGCTTACTTCGGTTGTCCCTCAAGTAGTGGGGCAATTTGAGCATATGGGGCAAGACCTTCCTGGCTCAACCTTATTCCTAATTGCAAGTAGTGATTTTTTACGCGATTACGGATTATTTATTGTAAGTGGCATCGCCTTAGGGTTGTTTGGCCTAAAGCAATATCTTAAAAACCCTAAAAATCAGCTTAAATTCGATCGGGTGTTATTACAGGTACCGGTCGTGGGTAAAGTGAGTCGAGACTTAAACACCGCTCGTTTTGCCCGCACCTTAAGTATTCTAAATGCCAGTGCGGTCCCGCTGTTAGAGGGGATGAAAATAGCAGGCGAGGTACTAAGTAACCTATATGCGCGCGGGAAAGTAGGTGAAGCGACAGAGTTTGTTCGTGAAGGTAGCAGTTTGGGCGCAGCATTAGAAAACACCAAATTGTTCCCACCGATGATGCTACATATGATAGCCAGCGGTGAGCGCAGTGGTGAATTAGATCAAATGCTGGAGCGCTCAGCAGATAACCAAGATAAGCAATTTGCTGCGCAGGTAAATATGGCATTAGGCGTATTTGAGCCAGCACTAGTTGTGAGTATGGCTGGAGTGGTATTGTTTATTGTCGCTGCTATTCTACAGCCAATGCTAGCCCTTAATAATATGGTAGGAGGGTAATCCTACCTAGATTAAGCTGTGATTTTAGATTTAGTTTCGTTTAACCCTTAGCTGGCATTTATGCCATTTTTATAGAGAGTGTAGTCATGAGAGTACAGAACAAACAGCAAGGTTTTACCTTGCTTGAGGTGATGGTTGTTATTGTTATTTTGGGTGTGTTGTCAGCCATGATTGTACCTAACTTACTAGGTAATAAAGAAAAAGCAGATCAACAAAAAGTAGTGTCAGACATTGTTGCACTAGAAAACTCATTGGATATGTACAAACTGGACAACAGCCGCTACCCAACCACAGATCAAGGCCTAGAAGCGCTAGTTAGCAAACCTGCTGGCTCTCCTGAGCCACGTAACTACCGTGATGGCGGTTATCTAAAGCGTTTACCTAACGATCCGTGGGGTAACCCTTACCTGCTAACTAGCCCAGGTGAAAAAGGCAATATTGATATCTTTTCGGTTGGTCCTGATGGCGAAGAAGGTACCGATGATGATATTGGTAACTGGAACATGGACGAAATCAAGTAAATGAAATTTGATTACCGACCATTTTTAGCGAAACCGGTAAAGCCAGCCATGGCTGGCTTTACCTTGCTGGAAATAATGTTGGTAATCATGCTGATGGGCTTGGCATCTACCGCGGTGGTGATGACCATGCCCAGTAACTCAGGTTATAAATCCCTTAAATTAGAAGCGCAGCGTTTAGCTGGCTTTATCGAAGTGATGAGCGACCAAGCCTTAATGACATCGCGTGAATTGGGCATAGTGGTTGAAGAGCAACGTTACCAGTTTGTATTTTATGATGTTGCAAAGAAGCTTTGGTTTCCCTTGCCTGCGGGAAAGTTTAATACTGAGGTAACACTGCCTGAAGACATGAAGGTTACACTCACTCTTTCAGGTTTTGTTTGGGATGATAGGGATGAGCAAGAAGAGCTATTTGAAGACGAAAGTGTGTTTGATGAGCCTGAAGAACCTATCATCCCACAAATACACATTATGTCGAGTGGCGAAATAACCCCTTTTGTAATGCGTTTTAGTCCAACTGACGAAGACAACAAATTGTGGATTGAGCTGCAAGTGAAAATGACAGGTGATCTGGCTATTAATGAAGAGCCTGAAGAATGAAGAAATATACCTCATTAACTAAGCAAGCTGGTATGACGTTACTTGAAGTGATGGTCGCCTTAGGAGTGTTCGCTTCCGCCGGGCTAGCGGTGATGAACACTGCCAGTGAGCATGTACGTAGCTTGAGTTATTTACAAGAAAAAACCTTTGCGACTTGGGTTGCCAGTAATCAATTAACGCAAGCAACCCTTGAAAAGCGCTGGCCGGGCGCGTCTTGGGTGAAAGGCTCTGAAGAAATGGCAGGGCAAACATGGTATTGGCAATGGAAAGGCGTGGAAACTGGCGATCCTAACTTTAAGGCGCTTGATATTGAAGTGTCATTGGATGACAAAATGGATGTTGCCATTGCAACTGCTCGTACCTACGTTGGCCGTTAAAATGAAATCAATGCAGCGTGGCTTTACCTTACTTGAGATCCTGATCGCCATAGCGGTTTTTTCTGTGTTGAGTATGGCGGCGTATCAAGTGTTACAAGGTGTGATGACTAGCGACAAAATATCATCCGAGCACAGCGAAAAATTAAAACAAATGCAGCGTGCAATGATGATTATTGAGCGTGATATGACGCAAATGGTTGCCCGAACCACGCGTAATGGCGCTGAGCCAAATGGTTCTTTGCTCCGTGCGGGAAAGTATGTGGCCGAATCAGAAAGTGATGGTATCGATTTTGTGCGTTTAGGCTGGTCAAACCCTCAAGGGCAATTACCGCGCTCTAACTTAGTGCGTGTGGCCTATCGAATTAAAGAAAACAACTTAGAGCGGCTGTATTTTTTATATCCCGATACCGTTTCAGGGCAAGAGCCTGAAGTACAAGTGTTGATTAAAGATGTGAATAGCTTAACGTTGCGTTATTGGGATAAGAGCTGGCAGGCTAGTTGGACTAAAAAAGATAAATTACCAGCGGGCATCGCTATGGAGTTTGACTTTGAAGCTTACGGCGTGATTTCAAGGCTGTTTTTGACGCCAGAAGGCGAGGCGGTGAAAGCGAAAGCGCCTGTTGTGCCAGCAAACCCTGATCGTAAACCTGATGAAAATCAGCCTGGCTCGAATACAGAGAATGGCGAGCAAGATCCGAACGTCCCCAACGGCGGTCCTGTCAATGGCGGTCGAACTTAATGAAAGGGCTAACGCAAAACACACCATCAGCTCAACAAGGGGTTGCGTTGCTCACTGTATTGCTGATCCTTTCAGTAATGGTGGTTGTAGCAACCAATATGACCTCTCGGTTGCAACTGGAACTGATGCGTACGCAAGGACAGGTTATGAGTCAACGTGCGTATTGGTATGGTCATGCGGCAGAAGCGCTGGTTAAAATGACGTTAAAGAACGCCTTAAAAGACGATGAAGTCGTGAGTTTAGATCAAGCTTGGGCCATGAGTGGGATGAGTTTCCCCCTTGATGGCGGCACCATTTCTGGTGAAATTAAAGACCGACAAGGATGCTTTAACCTTAATGCCTTAGATGTGCCTAATAAGCCCGATGGTCAGCGACCACTTGTTGCTAACCAGTTTCAGGCATTATTGGAAATTGTTGGTGTCGATGGTTACTACGCCGAGCAGATAACAGATTCGACCCGTGATTGGCTTGATGCCGATGACATCGCCATTAGTAGCCAAGGCGCAGAAGACAGCTTTTATCAAGGACGCGGTGTCCCCCATCTGACCGCTAATGCCCCAATGGTGGATGTCTCTGAGTTCAGAGCTATCCAAGGTGTGAGTGCTGGTGTGTATAAAAAGTTAAAGCCTTACTTATGTGTGGTGCCTGATAAAAGTTGGCTGCTCAATGTTAATACTGTGCCTGCTGACCAACCACAGATTTTCCAAGCACTATTTACCCCGATGCTTAGTGAAGATCAGGCGCAAGGTTTACTTGATGAGCGGCCACAAAATGGCTGGGCAAATAAAGAAGAGTTTTTGGCCTCATCATCCTTAGCGGGCTTAAACATCAGTGATGAAGTGAAAGCGCAAATTGATGTTAAAAGCCAGTATTTTGAGTTAGAAGGTATCGCCGAATTTGATGAAACAAAAGTCGCCTTACAAGCCTTGTTTCAAGCCAGTAAAAAAGAAGTTAAGACGCTTAGACGTCAATATGGAGGCGTTCAGTGAGTGAACGATTAGTAGTTCGATTAGGCAGTGAAGCCAACCACGGAATTGACTGGCTTGTTTGGTCGAATAGTGAGCAAGAGATCATCGCATCTGGGCAGCTCAATAATGCCCAGCAGCTGTCACAATTACATGAAAAAGCGGGTGGTCGGCCGGTCATTGTTTTATTACCCGTTGCTGATGTATTACTAACGCAGGTAGAAGTGCCTGGTAAGTTAACTCGACAATTGCAGCAAGCTTTACCTTATATGGTTGAGGAAGAGCTCGCGACAGATGTCGACAAATTGCACTTTACCGTGCTCGATTGCAGTGATGGCGTGGCTAGTTTAGCTATTGTCGAAAAAGCTAAAATGGATAATTGGCTGGACTGGTTAGAAGCTGCCCAGCTCAAGTGTCGTCAGTTTTTACCTGATGCATTAATGCTACCTGAGCATGAAGGCCAATGGTCTGCAGTGCAAATGGCGGATGATTGGTTGATTCGCCAAGGTCGCTATAAAGGCTTTAGTGCGGATGAAAGCCTGTTGCCATTTTTAATGGACAAATGGTTACAAGAAGGCGAGTCCGCTGTTGACAACGAAGTTGAAGCCAGTGAACAAGTCATTCAAGTATATACCCCGTTACCATCAGGCGTGGCCGGTAATTGGCAGCTAAATACACCTGAACTACCGATGCAATTACTCGCTCAAGGTGCATTGGCGAGCCATATGAACTTGTTGGTTGGTGAATATCAGCCGCAGAAGGAATATTCTAAAAATTGGTTGTTATGGAAACGTGTTGGGATTGCCGCTGCGGCATGTTTGGTGCTGGCATTAGTGTCAACGGTATTATCGCTACAGCAACTCAAGCAAGAAAATGAACAGCTAACGGCAGAAATTAAAGATATTTATGTCACGTTGTTTCCCGATGAGAAAAACATTCGTGAAGCCCGTATTAAAGCGCAGCTAAAACGTCACTTATCTAAATTAGAAAACCAAACTCAAGGTGCAGACTTATTATCAATGCTGGCTAAGATTCAACCAGCATTTAAGCAAGTACCTGGTTTTAAGCCGATGTCACTGAAGTATGAAGGTAAAGATAGTGAGATTAGGTTACAAATTAAAGCCAACACCTATGCTGAGTTTGAAAAGTTTCAAAGCTTGCTTGATCCTAGCCTCAAGGTGCAACAAGGTGCGATGAGTAATCAAGATAATAAAGTGACAGGCACGTTAACTATCAGGGGACAAGGATGAAAGAGTGGTGGGAAAATCTCGCAACCCGCGAACGTAACTTAGCTATTTTATCAGCGGTAGTGCTTATCGTGGGCGCTTTTTACTGGGGCCTGTATCAGCCATTGAGTAATGCCTTAGCCAATGAGCAAACTCGGCTTAAAAGTAACCAGCAAACCTTGGTTTGGATGAAGTCAAAGGGTCAAGATATTGTTAACTTTCAGGCGCATAATGCCAGTCAGGTGGGCAAGGTAAACCTTAATCAGTTAATTGGTAATAGTGCAAGACAAAGTGGCATCACTATTAGCCGAATTCAGCCTAAGGGTGATGAGCTAGAAGTGTGGATTGATAACATCGAGTTCAATAAGTTACTGAGTTGGTTAAAGCAACTGAAAGAGCGCCATGGGGTTGTTACCTTAAATACGGATTTAGCCGTAGGTGATGCACCAGGAAGAGTGAAAGTAAGACGTTTGCATTTAGGAGTCGCTGGATGAAACTTAGATTAAAGCCTCTGCTAATCTGTTTATCTCTTTATGGCTTGTTTTTAGTTTATTTAATGCCGGCGAAGTGGGCGTTTCAGTTTATCCCGGGTAATCTTGGTATTGAGCTATCGGGTGTCTCCGGCAGTGTTTGGCAAGGTAAAGCTGAACAAGTGATGGTGCGCGGTGAAAATATTGAAAAGTTGCAATGGCAAGTTAAACCTTGGTCTTTGTTTACTGCTCGTTTAGCGGCTGATGTTAAATTTGGTCGTGGTAAGGGGTTAGCCGGTAAAGGAGAGTTAGCATACGGTTTCTCCGGTGGCGAAGCGTCTGATTTAACTGTTACTGTGCCCGTGCAACGAGTTATTAAGTATTTACCATTACCGATGCCAATAGAAGCGCAAGGTTTATTGGATTTAAAAATTAAATCCGTTAGCCAAGGTCAGCCTTTTTGTCAGCAGTTAGATGGTTTCTTATTTTGGACCGATGCCAGTGTTACAATGCCAATGGGTGAAGTGATCTTAGGCGACCCTAAAGTTAAGTTAGAGTGTGAAAACGGTGGCTTGGCGGCGATCTTAGATCAGCAGTCGGATCATCTAACCATCAGCATGAAGTCTTGGTTGCCTAACCAGCAACAGTATCGTGTTGAAGGTGAAATTAAAGGCGGTAAATCGTTAGCGCCGGCGATTAGCCAAGCGTTAGATTGGATTGGCCCACAACAAGAAAATGGCAGCTACCGAATTAGCTTGTCGAATATTCCTAACTAGTTATCTTGGATAGCCGCTTCACAGCGGCTTTTCGCGGCTTAAAAGCCGCTCCCACAAAGCTTGATAACTTCACGTAGGAGCGGAATTTATTCCGCGAAAACGGGGGTTACCGTATTCGAGATATCAATATTGTTCTCACAAAAAATATGTTCTCACGTAGGAGCAGAGCTTGCTCTGCGAATATCACAAATTCCCTGAGCAAGCTCAGGTCCTACAAAAAATACGAATCAACAAGTACAACATACAAGTAACGAAATTTATTAAGCAAAAACAAGGCTCTAGAATCGCTTGTTAAGGTGTAAGTTTGCTTAGCTCACCCTTGCTATTAAGCTGATAGGTGGTGAGATCCTCAGCTAAGAACAACTCGCCGTGATAAAACCGCTTTGCTTCCTGTTGTAGTATTCTCATTGATGACTTTCCTTCACCGCCAAAACGCGCACTAAAATGTGTCATCACCAGATTAGGTAAGGCTACTTGCTGGGCAAACTTAGCTAGTTGCATGGCACTACTGTGCATGGGGTCGGGGCCAACTTTGTCGGCGATGGCTTGAGTATAGGTTGCTTCGTGGATCAACACATTCGCATTAGCAGCGGCTTGTTGCAGTAACTCGGGTTGATCGTTATCACCGGCGACAATAATGCTCCGCGCCTCATTGTCTAAACGCCAAAAGTCTCGGCCATTGATTAAGCTGCCGTCGGCCAAGCGCACTTGCTCTCCTTGCTGAATCTTCCCCCACAATGGGCCCTTTTCGATACCGGCTTGGCCTAGCTTCTCTTGGTCGAGTTGGTGAGCAATATTACGTTCAACAAAGTGCCAGGCATGGCAGGGTACGCGATGTGATAGTCTAATGGCTGAGACGGTAAAACCAGCGACCTCGATCTCTTGGTCGAGGCTTTCAACATCCACAAACTCAATTGGGTAGCACAAGTACGTATCGGTTAATTCAAGGGTTAACGGGATAAACTGCGCTAATGCAGCGGGTCCATAAATGGTAAGGGGCGCTTTGCGCCCAGTCAGAGATGCACTGGCTAATAAGCCAACCAAACCAAAACAGTGATCGCCATGAACATGAGTGATAAATACAGCGGCCAAGTTTGCTAGTGAGTAGGGTGCATGCAGTAATTGGTGTTGTGTGCCTTCGCCACAGTCAATTAAACACCAGCTCTTTTCTCGTTTTAAACGCAATGCTAAGGCTGTGACATTACGCGCTTTCGTTGGTGTACCGGCACTGGTGCCAAAAAAGGTAAATTCCATCTTATAGCTCTCTTTTAGATTGGCTGATTTAGGCCTTTTACCATTGCGCTTTGCTATCACTATTTTGGTTAAGCAACCCGGATCTTGATAAGTGAAATAGTATGTTTTCTGCAAAAACGCTGTGAATATGTTGCTATACGCTTTTCGTTTGCGTCTCTGCAAATCTGGATGCAATAGGCTTAAGTAGAACTAAGGTTTATCAGCATTTAAACGTTGTCCATTAAGTAAATAGCCATGCTTGTCGTAGGCGTCTGAGCCTGTTTTATCATCATAGTCTGTCACAACTAGGCTCTCGCGGTCGACATCTGCTAATACAATCGTAGGTGCATATTGTTGGCTCAGGTAAACGCGATGTTTATCTTTCATATAGCCGCGGCCTAAAAACTCAAAGCTAGCAGGGTCTGAATCAGTAATCTCTTGTGAGTTATCAGCAATTAAGTCGTACACGCTGTTTTTGTCAAAGGCGTAGTATTGTTCATTATCATAAAGGGTAAAGCTGGTAATATCTGCCTCAGGTAAAATAATGGCATCTTCATAGTAAATATGGTGTTTGTCTTTGGCGACGGGGCCAAATAATACGGTAAAGCTGGCAAGATCAGCGCCAGCAACCAGCATGCTTTCACAATAGAGTCTTTCGCCATCGGTTAAATACGTTGCATGGCTGTCTTGATGAAAAACTCTGGTCTTGCTTGGAGTTAGATTAAGAGGTGTGGCGTGATAAAAACCTGATTTTTATCAGCCCAATAGTCATCGTTGTCGGCAAACAAGAGTTTAAAGCTCGTTGCGTCGGCTTCAGGTAGTGGTTGACCATGATAATAAACCCGCTCTGCGTCACGGGCATATTGTGAGCTGCGATAACTCGGCTCGTTATCAAATATACTAAACGACTCCGCGAGCGCGTCTGGAATAAGCTTGCCACTGTAATAAACATTCTGCTCAACCACACTGTAACCTGAATTCGAAATACCTCGTAAGGTGTTGCTCACTAGCGAGCCGTAGCTGGCATAAACCAACAATAGATTAAGAGGTATACCGATAATTATTAAATACTTAGACGGTATAAAAAACAGTGGCCAACCCATCAAGCCATAGAGTAAAAACAGCACACAAGGATAGAGCAGTAAGGCAACCGTGCTATAAACGGTATTGGGGTTATCGGTCGCACCGGGGCCGCCGAACATCATCACGCTGCCTATCCACATCATGGGCCAAAACAGTAGGGCCAGCGCGGTGAGTATTTGAAACGTGGTTAGCATGTTACTTCCTTGTCTTGATGGCTAGTGTGACCTTCTTTAACACGACACTTGAACTGGCAGGGTTAAAGTCGTTCAGTTGGCCTTATTGCGGCATGATTTCGCTAAAGTGGCTAATGGCTTGATGGCGATGAAAGGTCTTTTTCCCTAACTGGGAGTCGGGTAAATCAATAGCGATTAAATGTTTGATGCCAAAGGTTTTAGCGGCATCTAAAATCAGCTCATTATCGTCAATAAATAGGGTGCGGGCAGGATCAAAACCGATACGCTGCTGCACTTTATGCCAGAGTTGTTGCTCTTCTTTTGGTTGGCCATATTCATGTGTTGAAATGCAAGAGTCAAAAAATGCCACTAGCCCAGTGTATTCATTTTTAAGGCGTACACCTTCTGGGTGCGCATTGGTTAATATATGACGCGCCTTATTGGCCTTAATGAGTTGCTTGAGAAACAGTTGCGCATCTTGTCGCCAGTTGATTTTATCGGCCACTTGGTGTTGCAGTTGGTAAATATCAAGCTCTAAGGTTTGGGTCCAAAAGTCGTAACAATACCAATGCATGCTATCGGCAACGTCTTGGTATTTTTGTGCCATGATTTGTTTTGCTTGTGGCAGTGAAATTTGCTGGTGATCGGCATACGCTTGCGGAACAATATGATTCCAAAGTTGATTATCATAATGTAAATCCAACAAGGTGCCGTCCATATCCAGTAGTACTGTGTCTATCTCTTGCCAGTTGAGCATGGTGTTCCTTATAAATATCTGATATTAATGTTCTAGTATGGACAGCAGTGTAACTTTTCTTTTTCTAACAGGCGAGAAGATGGCTAAATCGGCAGAAAAACCTAAGATTATCAATGCAGAGATTGTTGCGAAAAGTCGCTTTTTTAAGGTGGAAGCATTGGATTTATGCTTTAGTAATGGCGAGCAACGTCGTTACGAACGCATGAAAAGCAACGGACGCGGTGCAGTGATGATGGTGCCTATCTACAACAATGAAAGCCTGATTTTGGTGCGAGAATATGCTGCTGGAACCCATAGTTATGAACTCGGGTTCCCCAAAGGTTTAATTGATGAAGGCGAGCAAGCAGTGGCTGCAGCGAATCGCGAGCTAATGGAGGAAGCGGGCTTTGGTGCGAAACAATTCTATCCACTTAAATCACTGCAACTTGCGCCGGCCTATTTTGCTAATGCGATGTCCGTTTTTATTGCCGATGATTTATATCCACAAACATTGGCTGGCGATGAGCCCGAGCCACTAGAAGTGGTGTACTGGCCGATTAAAGATGCATTGCAGTTATTAAATGAGCCAGACTTTAACGAGGCGCGCAGTGTTTGCGCACTGATGCTGGCATTAAAGTGGCTTGAAACTGACCCAAGGCTCAGTGCTTAATTATCACCTCGTTCAGGAGTGAATATGCAACCAATAGATTATTTAGATTCCGCTTGTCAATTTGCCCGCGAAGCAGGGGCGATTATCAAGCAAATTTATGATTCAAAAGACTATGAAGCTTGCACTAAGGGAGATGATACCCCCGTTACCAGTGCGGATATCGCTGCACATCAATATCTGGTAAAAGCATTTCATGAACTGACGCCTGAGATCCCGATGTTGTCAGAAGAGGCTGCCGATATTCCACTAGCCAGGAGATCAAATTGGTCGACTTATTGGCTGGTTGATCCCCTTGATGGTACCCAAGAGTTTATTTCTCGCAGCGGGGATTTTGCCACCATTATCGCCTTAGTACATGAAAATAAGCCGGTGCTGGGAGTGATTTATGCTCCGATAGCGGACGTATGTTATTACGCCGTGAGTGGTCATGGTGCGTTTAAACAAGTGGCCGATCAAGCGCCAGTGGCTATTTCTAGCATGCAATATGACGTACAAACCAAGCAACTTAATGTTGCAGTCAGTAAAGTGCAGTCCCTTTCTAAAATTACTAATTTATTGGCGCCTGACTATAACTACAACATGATCCCATTAGGCTCAAGCTCACTGAAAAGCTGCCTAGTAGCGGAAGGTAGTGCTGATTGTTACGTGCGAGTGGGGCCCACAGGTGAATGGGATACGGCGGGGGCCCAATGTATTGTTGAAGAAGCGGGTGGCAAAATTCAAAGCTTAAAATTAGAAGCGTTAAGTTACAACGAACGTGAAAGTTTAGAAAACCCTAACTTTATTGTGGTTGGTGATAATCAGCTGCCTTGGCAGCGTATTATTCTGTAACTAATCCGAATCTGGATAAGCGAAATAGTATGCATTCCTGCAAAAACGCAGTAAATAGTCCCTATTCGCTTTACGTTTTCATCCCTGAAAACGAAATTTTGCCCTAAAACATACTTTATCTGGCTACGATAGGATTCAGCAAAACTAAGGTTAACTATTCTTGACCATGAAAAAAGCCTTCAGTGTCAATCTGAAGGCTTTTTAAATTTAAACTAGAAGATAGTTGGTTAGACCTTGTAAGGATCGTCCGCAACCAAATAAGCTAACATTTCAGCTTTGTGCTCTGAGTCTTTTAGCCACGCTTTAACTTGTTGTAGCTTTTCATAATCAGCGTCACCAAAACGATTTTCATATTGCGCTTTTAGCACATCAGCGGTTTTTTCTAGGCGAATATTACGCTGCCACGGGTCGGTGAAAATCTTGTTGAGTTGGTTACTCAGACCAGACTTAACTAACAGTTCCCACTCGCCCTTATCTAGCCAAATGCCATTAACTGCAACACTTAAATCTACTTTATGCTGATGCTCGCTCGACATGCGGTATTTGCGCATTAAGCGGCCTGTAATTGGACAGATAATCGCCTTAGTGGTTTCACTTGGTTCAATATCGGTAATATCCGTTTCTTTTAGTGGCTCTGGGTTTGTTTCTTTCCAACGCAAGTAGTCGGCTAAGTAGAAAAAGTGGCCACCGCAATGATCACAAGTTAAAGAAGGCAGTAGCTGGGCTAGGTTTCCTTGGTGTAATTTACCGGTTTCACAGCTGGTACATTGCATTAAAATCGACTCCTTAAAGATGATGTCGCTATTATAAAGGTGAAGGCGCAACTGAACAGTGCTAAATAAAAAAAAGGTGAAGTATACCCAAGTTACCTCAAGATGCTTGTTCCGCGAGAATTTGTAGGCTGTTAAGCGCGACGCTGATTTGAGACATAGTTATTCTACGTTGAAAATCAGCAACAAAGCATAACAGCCTACAAAACTCGCCCTTTGGGAGCCGCTCATTATGTTCATTTTTCGTTAAAAGCCTCGCAAGGGACCCAGTCCGTAGGTCACTATTACGTCGTCTTTTTGCCTTAGACGAAACAGAATGAGAGGCTCTGAATCCTGTATCTTGGGGTGTCTTGGGTATAGATACTTCACCTTTTAATTTACTAGGTCGATTAAGCGGTAATCGAGCGAACCACTAATAAACCCACTAACACCGGGCAGACAAACTTAACGTAAGCCGGCCAAATTTTCCAAAACAGGCTGTTTTCAATGTTGTCATCACCTTGTCTAATTTCAGCTAACACCTTATTTCGGTGCCAGACCCAACCAGCAAAAATACACACGGCTAAGCTGGCAAGGGGCTGAGCATACTGAGTTGAAATTTGAATGATGAGTTCAAATAACATATCAAAGTTAAAAACAATCAAGTTACTAAAGCTAATCGCTGTTAAGCCCACTATCCATACCGCTTTACTGCGGTCAATGCGGGTTAGTTCGCACACAAAAGCCACTGGCGTTTCTAGCATCGCGATAGAGGAAGTCAGTGCCGCAATCACTAATAGAAAGAAAAAGCCGGTGCTAACGATATATTTTGCTGAGCCCATGGTGTCAAACAAAGCAGGTAACACTTTAAAAACTAAGTTGCTACTAGCGATGAGATCGCCATTGGCATCAAAAATTTCAACCCCTTGACTCATGGCAACATACATCGCGGGTACAATCAATAAACCAGCTAGGAAAGCTACGCCAGTGTCTACTAAGGTAACTTGTGCCGCTAGCTTAGGCACGCTGTCTTGTTTACTTAAATAAGAGCCATATACCATCATGGCGCCAGAGCCTAATGAAAGAGAGAAGAAGGTTTGACCGAGTGCATTAGCCAGTAAAGTGGCGTCAAACACTTGACTGAAGTCAGGTAGCAAATACGCCTTAAGGCCTTCCATTGCTCCGTTTTGGGTCATCATATACATGGCACTGGCTATTAATAATAAAAATAGCAGCGGCATTAAACGGGTTGACCACTTTTCAATGCCATCTTTGATGCCTTTTTTCACCACTAAAATGGTAATAAGGCCAAACAAGGTGGTAAACACTAAATTACGAGACAGTGAAAAGTCTGTAAGCCAAACGCTTTTTTCTCTATCTCCTGCTAATTCCACGACTGGCGCTAAGGTAAAACTGATAAACCAGCCGGAAATAATACTGTAAAAAGTGAAAATTAAGGTCACCACGAGAATTGATACTATTCCCGCTGTTGCGCCAATATGGCGAGTAAGGGGCGAGCTTGCTACACTTTGCATCGACTTCATTGGGTTAGCTTGGCCAGCGCGACCGATGAGTAATTCAGCCACTAACATGGGGTAACCAAGCATAAAAATCAGCACAAGATAGACCAGTAAAAATGCGCCACCACCATTACTGGCCGCTTGAGTAGGGAAGCCCCAAATATTACCTACGCCGACAGCACAGCCTGCTGCCGCTAATACGAACCCCAGCCGAGAGCTGAATTGTCCTCTGGTTTGTGCCATTTTTATCCTCTATTTAATGTTGTGTATGTGCGCTTTTTATAATTGTCGATGGGCGTTGCGAGGTGTAACGCCTTAGCTTCGGCTGTTTAAACAGATTATCTACTTAATCAGATCAGCATACAGCGTCACCTAAAAATTGAGCCTAGTGTGACGTGAACGCGAAGGTTGTCAAATCTAATCCACAAAAAATGTGAACATTAAAGAGTGAATACTTGTTTTTTTGTTTTTCTTTAGCTTGTTGTACTGTTGATTTTACATTGTTTGATGCTTTTGTTTGTCAGGGCCACTTTAGCCCTGACTTTAGGCTGTTGTCTAACTAAGTAGGCTGAGGTGCAAGTACTGCTTTGGTGTTTGAGTTTCCGCGTAGCAGTAGAAAGCCCGTTGGCACGAAATAGAACGAAACCAATGTTGTTAGCGCGGTGCCACCCGCAATTGCTATGGCAAAAGGTGGCCAAAAACCGCCGCCCGCTAATATTAGGGGTAAAAAGCCGCCGACCGTAGTAATAGTGGTAGAGGTTATATGACGGGTGCAACTCATTACGCAGGCTAATGCTGCCTCTTTGTTGCCAGCCATGGCATAGGGATTTGATTTCAGCTCCGCCAATATAACGATCGCCGCATTAATTGCTAAGCCAATTAAGCCGAGTAAGCCAATAATAACGGTAAAGCCAAATGGAAATTGACCTAAGTAAACACTCAACAGACCTAAGCCTGCTGCTTGTACCGCTGTTAGCATTATAAGTAAGCTTAAGCGAAACGAGTTAAACGAGAGCACCACCACAGTAACCAGCAGGGTCATCACTAAACCTAAGCTAGCTAATAGGTTACCCACTGCGTCATTACGTTTAGCTGACTCGCCGCCAAACTCTAAGCGATAACCAGATGGTAAAGTGAATTGGCTCTGTTCCAGCTTTTGTTTGAGCTGAGAGAGGACACTTGCTGGTAAAACCCCCTGTGTTAAGTAAGCTTCAATCACATTGACTCGCTCACCATCTCGTCTTGGAATGGCTCCTCGACTGGGGGCTAATTCAAATTCTGAGATTCCTGACAGTGGGATCATGCCTTGTTGGTTAGAAGTGACATTAAGAGAATTTAAATCAGATAACTCTTGCCTAGCATCGGGCGCAATGCGGATCCGAATAGGAATTGATTCCGTTGACTCGATAACACGGCTGCCTATTTTACCTTGGGTTGTACTTTCTAACTGATCGGCTATTTCGGTTAAGCCCAAGCCCATTACTCGGCTGGCCTCTTCGTTGACGTTTAGCCACACCTTAGGCGTTCCTGCTAGTAAGGTGCCACGGGTATGTAGTACATCGGGAATAGTGAATAACAGAGCTCGAACTTCATCACCTAGCGTTTTTAACTGATCTAAATTTTGACCGTATAAACGCACCTCAATGGGGGCGTTAAATGGCGGGCCTTGCTCGAGTTGACGTACCAGAATTTGCGCTTCGGGTACCGCTTTATCTAGCTCAGCTTGTAGCTCATGTATCAAGCGATTAGCGGTGCTAAAGTGATCAGCAGTGATCATGGCTTGGGCATAATTTTGTGCGCCTTGCTGGCGCATTAACAAGTTGTAATAAAAGGTGGGAGCATTGTTACCAATAAACCAATGAACAGACTCAATACCTTGGTATTTTGCAAGTATTTCATCTACTTCTGCGGTAACAGCACGGGTACGTTCGATGCTGGTTTGCGGCGCAAGGAACATTTCAATATGAAACATATCGCGATCTGATGGTGGAAAGAATTGCTCCGTTAATTGCCCTGCACCGTAAAAGCCGCTAACAGGGACCAAAAACACCAAGATCACACTGAGTTTCGGGTAGTTAAGTGAAAGGCGAACAGTTTTCTTAAATAGGTTCGCCAGTGACGGTAGCTGAATACCATTTTGATACCAGCGATGATTCGCCTCTTTTTGGCGTAGAAAGCGCCCCGCGATACTGGCTAAAATAGTATGGGAAATAAGGTATGAGCCGATCAATGAAAAGATCACACTTAAGGCAATACCACCAACAAATTCTCCAGCGGGTCCTGGCATTAAAATAATTGGCATAAAAGCCAAAATAGTGGTCAAAGTGGAGCCAAGTAGCGGCAGCCATAAATGTTTTAATGAGCGTTGCACCGCAAACAGAGCAGACATGCCCTGATGTCGTTTTTGTCCAATGGAGTCAACCATGACAATGGCGTTGTCAACCATTATCCCTAAGGCGACGACCAGCCCTGTCACCGACATTTGGTGAATGGGCAGGCCAAAATACTTCATGCAACTTAATGTGAATAACACAGTGATAGGTAGCGATAGTGCCACGATTAAGGCCGATCGCCAGCCTAATGTGAGTAATAACACTACCGATATAATGGCAAAACCAAATAACACGTTGCCCATTAACTCAGACAAGCGGGTTTGGGTGTAGCCATTTTGGTCGAAGATAACCTGACTAAGAATATTGCTTGGTAGCTGCTGACTAAATTCGTTTAGGCTACGGTCTAATGAGGCTGACCAAGTATCAATGCGCAAATCTGGCAGCATACGAGCTGACACCACAATACCTTGCTGACCATTGATAATAGCGAGACTGCTTTCGGGGGTTTTAATGCTACGTTTAACTTCTGCAAGATCGCCAACTCGATAAACAAAGCCTTTGCTATCACTGAGTAAGGGAATTTGTCGGATCCGCTCTAACGAGTCCAGCTCGCCCCTAAGCTCCAGTTGCATGGTATTGTCATTATTGTGTAATTCACCAGCGGATACCTTGGCATCGGCCGTATTGATTAGCTGGGCGACTTGCGCGCCAGTGAGTCTAAGAGCGGAAGCTGCATTTAAATCAAGTTCAACAAGAATTTCTTCTTCTGGCGCCCCTTGTACCTCAACAAAGTCAGTGCCAGGTATTAAGCGCAAGCGATTTTGTAACTCGCGGCCATAGCGGCCTAATATAGCCAAGTCGGGCTGAGTGCCGCCTTGCCAAGTGAGAGCGATGATTCGGGTAAATGCATAGCCGCGATCATCATCTAATTGTGGCACTGAACTGCCTGGCGGTAATTCTGGCGTAATATCACTTAATAAATCGCGGATCCTTGACCAAACGGGGGCTCCTTGCGTGATATGGTCTTTCAATTCCGCTTGGATCACTGAAATACCCGGACGAGAGGTTGAAGTCAGCACCTTGATTTCTGGGAGTTTACGAATTTTACTTTCTATTTTTTCACTGATCAGGGCTTCGACTCGCTCAGCCGATGCGCCGGGGAAGTGAGTGATAACTGTTGCAAAACGATTAGATATTCTAGGGTCTTCCATTCGTGGCAAGGTGTGAATAGCACCGAGGCCAGATACGATTAACACCACTAATGCCAGAACCAGTAGACGGGTATTATGAACCAACATTTTGATCATCTTCGTAGCTCCAGTTGCTCCAGTCGCTGTCTTGTGTGGTGACTTGTTGCCCTGGCATTAGCTTGT
>NZ_JAUOPX010000346.1:0-230 GCF_030547455.1 Motilimonas sp. 1_MG-2023
CCACGGAGGGACGTCGCTCAATAATATCTAGCACTTTCTTTGGGTTACGCTTAAACGCACTACGAATAAAAATGGCAATAATATTTGTACGAGCGGATAACAGTTGATCAATAAGCTGTGGGAATTTTTCACCATCGAGTCGGGCCAATGTTTCCAGAATATTCAACACTGAAGTTTGCCAAATATCATTTAATTGCTTTGGTTTACAATTTCGAATTGTCAGCCAACAG
>NZ_JAUOPX010000347.1:0-230 GCF_030547455.1 Motilimonas sp. 1_MG-2023
TGATTATGCACATGCAGTCAGGCAAAAAGATGAGAGGAAATTGTTTACTTTTTGCCAACGGGGGTACCGGTAATACCGATTAGTTGAATTTAGCCGCTATTGGCCTAACGCCTGATGGCCGCGGCCAGCTAATAGTGAACGTTAACTATCAAACAGACGTCGAATATATCTATGATGTAGGAGATGTGATTGGTTACCCCAGTTTAGCTAGCGCAGACTATGATCAAGGC
>NZ_JAUOPX010000348.1:0-230 GCF_030547455.1 Motilimonas sp. 1_MG-2023
ACTGCAGACCGACTAGGAGCCACTAAAACTCTGGTTGCATACTCTGGTGGAGGGTTATCACGCAATTGGGCCGGCATAGAAAAAGGCTTCGTAGTACCCGACTTCCTGAATAAAGCTGGTGCTGTACTTTACGATCAATCTGCATATGAGGGACGCCAAGTCGATCTGGTCGTTGTTTATCTTGGCGGTAACGATTTTAGCACGCCTATTTATCCCGACGAACCTTGGCC
>NZ_JAUOPX010000349.1:0-230 GCF_030547455.1 Motilimonas sp. 1_MG-2023
GCCCTTGACTATCTGACTTACTTGAATGAGATGATGGATGGAGATTGGTTACAAGCCATCGCATCGTAAAATGCTGGTGAAGGCAGGGTTTTACGAGCAATCAAGAAAAATCGAAAAGCAGGAAAGCCGACTGATAATTGGAACCTTGATTTACCCAAAGAACCCAGCGCTTATGTTCCCAAATTACTGGCGCTAGCTGAACTCCTCCGTAATAACGAACAGTATCATAT
>NZ_JAUOPX010000350.1:0-230 GCF_030547455.1 Motilimonas sp. 1_MG-2023
CCAATAATTTCATTGAGATAATTGTTTGCACATTCACCAGTGATATCCCCTGTTAACACGATACCCATGGCCAATACACTGCCCGCCATACTAATGCAATAAGCAAAGTTATCACGTTTAGCTAGCTCTTCAGTGGTATCAATTATCCCCATGACTCCCATGATATAGCGCCTGTTACTTAACAACAAAATGGCGAAGACTACATCGATCAATAGGTAAACTAATAGTTC
>NZ_JAUOPX010000351.1:0-230 GCF_030547455.1 Motilimonas sp. 1_MG-2023
CCTTAGAACCTGTAATACTATAAAAAAAACGCAAACGAAAGCAAAGCGGTAAACTCGAAGTAAAATTACGTAATGAAGCTGCACAGAACAACGCTGACGAACTGCAAATTAATCAAGCACATGCCAACCAAATCATAGAGCATGAGCAATGCCAAAAGGAAGAAACTGGCCGAGGCCAACTAAACCCTATCGACGAAATGCGTTGGCCGGGAGATATTGAAGCGCCACAG
>NZ_JAUOPX010000352.1:0-230 GCF_030547455.1 Motilimonas sp. 1_MG-2023
ACTGAAAAACAGGTAAAAAAGTATCAAAAAGGTTTTAACTCAAATCACTCCATATTAAAGCATAATAAAATCTCTAATAATCTATAGTGTTAATGTATTTAATCGCAAGTTAAAGACAATATGTCATTCTTTATGATGGATCTCAGATATATACCATAGTCACGACTAGTTAAAAGATCTGATAAAAACTTTAAATAACAATAATTTCAGTATCTAATGATACCGTTATA
>NZ_JAUOPX010000353.1:0-230 GCF_030547455.1 Motilimonas sp. 1_MG-2023
CGTTGGCTTTTGGGCTTTCTGTAGTGGTGCTAGCCTACGCAGGTTGTATTAAGTTAGAGTCGCTTTTTTTGGATGATGTATTTGGCAGATTAGACCAAGAATCCCTTGATTTAGCAGTAAGTACCTTATTGGATTTGATAAGTATTGGCTGTATTGTGGGAGTAATTTCTAATGTTTCTGAGATGAAATAGAAACTTATTACACGAGTGGATGTTAGTAAAACATCGATG
>NZ_JAUOPX010000354.1:0-230 GCF_030547455.1 Motilimonas sp. 1_MG-2023
TATGGATTTGTCTTTTTTTCTTGAGGAATTTTTTCTGTTTGTGTTTTTAATTTATTTAATCATTTTTTGCTGTGATTAATTGTTGTTTTTATTTTGATTTTTTTGTGTGTCATTTAAGGATTCAAACTGTCATTAATATTATTATTGTTAACGAGTTTTTTTAGAAGATTTAATTTAATGATATTCTGATTTTATTTATTGAATTTTTTAATTTAATTTATGCTAGTGAT
>NZ_JAUOPX010000355.1:0-230 GCF_030547455.1 Motilimonas sp. 1_MG-2023
TGAATAATACGATATGAAAGCTGATTATTATGGCCATATTTGTTTTATACTATATTATACGGCCTCACTTACTTCACAGATCCATTGCTCGTGATCAGAAATAAACAATTATTAAAATTAATAAACTCAATATAGAGTTACAAAAATTCTCATAATCCCACCTGAACATTGCAAATTGTAAGCTAGTTTATAAATCTATTGTTTTTACCGAACGAATTATCATTGGGATC
>NZ_JAUOPX010000039.1:0-41247 GCF_030547455.1 Motilimonas sp. 1_MG-2023
CAGCCAATGGTGATCTGTCACCAGTGGAGTTTGAAAATTCTCAACTAAAGGTGTCCAGTTTTGGTTGACCAGAACAGGGTTAGCTCTTTGATGTGATCAACTTCTATTGACCTTATTTTTTTATGGCTACATAGTACCTGATAAATCATTATCACTTTGTTGCCACAGCATGTTGTGGCTATGAACAATATCAGTGGAGTCCACGCGTGGATATTCGGGCAAGAAAAAAACAATTTTTGGAAACATTGAAACTCACAGAAATTCAACACAAGGCTGTTAGCCTCGCAATAGATTGCTTAATTGAAAATGAATTACAAGATGAAGATACTCCACTAGTTGTAACTAGCTTCGATGGCTATTCACTGAAATGTGTGCTAAATGCAGTTAGAGCATTTTGCAACGATCAATATCCTCATTCACCTGACAACTATTTTGAGCCCAGCCTTTTAAACATTAATGGCCGTACAAGCGAAGATGCATGTTTAGACTTAATTCGCCAATTAAGGCGTGATTCGGGCATGCTGTATTGGGCTGATAGTTCAAATTGGTTTTCTAGCCTCCCTACGGGATTGTTTCATGTCATTGAGTTAAATTCTCAGAAGGCGACTCGAGGGTTGAATAACCAAAAAATACGAAATGAGATTCAAGTAAGGGAGTACACTGATGACCTTCTTTTGCCTGAAATGTTTGTAAACATTACTCATTCCAACCTAGAGGGAACAAAGGATATAAAGGTTGCTTATAATAAATTATACGATGAATGTCATGCAGGTTTGATCAGGGCCATCCCTGCTCCAGCGGGAGCGAAGTACGATGAAAAAATCACAATATGCTCACCTGATTGGCAAAAGCTTGCTTGTATTGCTATTCGTCGATATCAATCAAAGGAATGCAGTGATGGAATGGGTTGGGATATATCCGATGAAGGTTGGAACGATGTAACTGCACACCCATTTGTTGAAAGCTTACCTACTTTGGACGGCAGTGGATATAGAGACTGCTTAGTGGGACTTGTAACTATGAAATGCTTAGAAGGTGAAAATCCATCTCTGTCTACCGTTTGGATACACCCATTCTATCGACGCCGAGGCTTTTTGAAACGTCTATGGTCTGATCTGAAAGATGAATATGGAGACTTTAAGATTGAAGCGCCAAACTCAAACATGCAAGCATTTATAAAGGCAATGGATAAAAGCTCAATGGAATAGATACAAATTAGTAAATTCATTATTAATAGTAGTGACTTTTTGATCCCTTTTAAGTACTACATTGACGATTGACACCCTTGTTTTGAGCGCTATTTTTGGAGAGATATTTATGATAAAACCAAGCCATTTCTTAATACTTATTACCTTACTTTTGAATACGGGATATGTTTTTGCGCAAGCACCGTGGTATGAAGGGGGAAACTTGCATAAATCAAGCATTGTGGCTTGGAAAAATGCTTCTTATGAAAATAAACTTGCTACCTCGGCAGATTGGGCGATTGTTAGCCCTAGAATTAAGAATATTATTGAAAAAAGTGGAACAATGGATACAAATAAGACTTTTGCAAGGGAGCTTGTTACCTGTATAGACACAGCAACAGCAGCAGAGGATCTTTCAGGAGAAACCGTTGATATAGCTCTTTCTTGCATGGCCTTGATGGGGTGGCTTGAGTAGAATTTAATCCTCTAACTAAATAAGAGTTAACCGAAACCTTGACTGATTACAGTTTTGGTTCGGCAAGGTTAAAAAACTGGATGGTTATATAACCGCCAGTTTTTTACTGTGATTTAGTCGCGTCAAATATATCCCAGCTAATATGAACCATTAGTCTGTTTTCTGTTCAATATTTACCCGCTTGAATAACCTCCTCTAAGAGATTGAAAATAGCATAACCAGCCCCTCAATGTTTAAGCCTTACAATATCACCAGCTAATAACTTACCGAATTGAACGCACCAAAATGCGCTAGTCTCAACAAAATCCCCATTCTGACATTATGTGTAACGTGTTTTAGTGCAAATGCATTGAGGCATTAATTATCTGACGGTACTCAGATCGTGTGAGGGAACTGGGTTAGCGTAATGCCTGCATTTATGTCCTTCTCCCATTAACAGTAGCGTTACGGGAGCTCTACTCTTTTGCTGAACCAAGTTTAAGGTCGTCAGCGAACGCTGAGGAGCAAACCAAAAACGCTCGGTTTAACCAACGAGCCAACGGCCTAATAAGGCAAATTAACAACATTGACTGCGGTGACATCATTGAAGGGTTGCCGTCTAATTAAATCCAATTCTAGAGGTATGCAATAATGACCATGGTTACCGCACCACAACTTTCCTCCCTTTTTACGGGCTTTCAGGTTCATTTTACACGCGGGTTAAGCGCCGCTGCGCCGCAATATACCAAGATTGCCACCGTCATCAAATCAACGTCTAAAAGTAACAGTTATGGCTGGCTAGGCAAATTTCCATCACTGAAAAAATGGCTAGGTGAGCGCCAAATACTATCAATGACCGCGCATAGCTATCAAATTACCAATGAAGACTACGAAGCGACGGTGGGCGTAGATCGTAATGATATTGAAGATGACGAACTTGGCATTTACGAGCCTTTGTTTCAAGAAATGGGGCATTCCGCCGCGAACCACCCTGACGAGTTGGTGTTTGGTCTATTGTCAGCGGGATTTCATACACCCTGTTACGATGGCAAACCCTTCTTTGACCTTGCTCATCCCGTGGCTGAAAACGTGGATGGTACGGGGGCGATCATCGATACCGCCAATATGATAGTGGATCCTAATTATTTTGGTTTGCCTTGGTTTTTGCTGGATACGTCACGGGTCATCAAACCCATTATTTACCAAGAGCGCACGGCCCCGCAATTGGTCAAAATGGACAGCGCTGAAGATGAAGCCGTGTTCATGAAAAAAGAGTTTCGTTACGGCGTGGACAAACGCTGTGCGGTCGGGTTTGGTTTTTGGCAAATGGCTTTCGCGATGCAAAAACCACTGAACGCAGACTCGCTTTGGGAAGCCATTGAGGCGATGCGCGCCATTAAAGGCGATGGCGATAAGAAGCTAGGCATGAAAGCCACCACCTTAGTGGTGCCTGCTTCGCTTGAAAAAGAAGCTACCCGCTTACTCATGCGTAAACAGGATGCCAGTAGCTCGAACGAGCTAAATGGGCGGATTGAATTGCTGGTTGCTGATCACCTCTAACCCAAAAATAACGCCTTTAAAATACGGTTAAAGGCGCATTTAACACGGGTTTTAAAGGTCTTTTAGAGGAGTACAACCATGCCATCGAACCTTGAGCACCAAGCCGCCGAGCGCTTAACCCAAGATGAGAAAAAGGTAGCGCGGGCGCTGGGGCTAACTTATGCCGAGTATATCCAGCAACGAGAGGACATGGAGCCATTAGATGACGATTAAATCTGAACAAGCGGCGCGATGTCGCGCCAAGCGCTTAAACCGCACCAAGCGGATTGTATCAAGCAGCGTGAGAGCCGCTGCGTGTTTTGAAGTGTTTTTTAACAAAAAGAGAGCCAATCATGACTACAGTTGAACGCATTAATGCCTATAAAGCGGCATTAGCCGAAAAAAACGCCGCCAGTGCCGAATATGTTTTGCTACGTGATACCCGAGCGCCAGAATTAGAAGTGCGCGCCCAGCAAACCCGCCACACGGTGAATATGGCTGAGCAAACACTGGCAAGCACGTATGATGATGCCGCCTTTGCGCAGGCCAAAGCAGCACTTGAAGACGCAAAAGCCAGCGAACGTGATGCGCAGTTAATGCTGAATAACGTCAATACGCGACTTAAGAGCTTACAAGGAGTGGTGATACCGCAACTCACTGCCGCCCTAGAGCAAGCCAAAAAGAGCATGTGGCAAGCAAAATACGATGACATCTTTGCTGCATTACCCGCGCTACCCAATGACATTCAATTAGCCATTGAGCAACTTGCCGCGATCAAACTGAATGTTGACCCGTACACCACCACAATAATGGACGCAGGCCAAGCCATCACGGACAAATTTGGCAAGCCGGAGCAAAGCCAAATTGCCGCAATTGATGCTCAACTGCGCGTTGATATGGGGATTGCTAACTAATGTCGGTGTATTTGCCTCTTCAACAACAATATGACGTATCCAAGGGTGAAAAAGTGGGAGCCTTAGTGTTACATCAGTGCTATCAAATCACTCATCATCACTTTGGATTATCACCGCAAATCAGCGCTGCTTTTTCTGACATTGTGCTGAAGTCGCTCAGTGAAGTGGCATCAAAGCGTATCAATGTATTCGCTTCACTTTTGAAGATAAAGGCTGCATTGCGAAACAGCATGGTTATTGAAGAGGCCAAGACACACCCTAAGAAACTCATTGGTAAAAAATATAACGTGTGTGAAGCAACGGTATACAAGGTTGTTGCGACGCCAGAGCGCTATCAATCAGCTGTTTTGCTAACAAATGTAAGGAGTTTAACGTTGGATAATATTAGTGATTTAAAAGCTGCTGCGAGCGTAGAAAAGCATTTTTGGCCATCATCGTTAGTTGAAATGTCAGACGTGCTCTACGATGCATGTCGTCGACAATTAGCGTTACCAGAAAAACAAATAGAACAAATTGCTAACACTACGATCCTAGCCCTGTCGGCTTATTTTGGAGGCCGTACGTTCTATTTACCCACAGGTGAAAAGATAGAGAAAGCATTGCGAGATGACCTAATTTATCGGCTATCACTTGAACTGCCTATTGCTAATATTGGCGAAAAATTTGGGTTAAGTGATGCGTCCATTCACCAAATAGTCAAAAAACAAAAGCAAATCCGTAGCGCTATCCAGCTTACCTAATACCGTTTCCCGGAGTGTTAAAAACAAAGGCTAATCTATTGTGGTTAGCCTTTTTTATTATCCATTAGGGCACAGTCTGATTAACACCGATAGAAACCCGGTGAACACTCCGCAAAGTGGCACAGCCAATGGCAAGGTCAGGCAACTTAAGCGACAAATATAAGCAATTGGCTATGTTTCGATGACCTAAGACCCTGCACACGTTTTATCAAGTAATTGACCGCGAACTGCGCCTGTTTTAAATGGATGAGGTACAGCGATTAATACAGCAAGAGAAAGAAGCTATCTGAATAGGTGTTTTGATGGGATGGGTCAACCATTATATGGAATGGTTATAACTTGAATTATCGTGTCCTTAATCTTTATTTTTCGCGCTTTAGATCAATTTGTTGCATGAATGACGATTCTTTAGGTGATGAGTAAGCAGGTAATTTATGATTACCATTCGCTGTTGATTGCCCTTTGTGCCCTACAGTTGCTGTAAAGAGGAAAAATTACTGTGTTTAAGTTGTTGAATTTAATTGGTTTAAATTATTTTTTCTGAAGCGGTATATAATTGTTGTGTTTAGCGCTTTTCAAGTTAAAATGCCGAAAAATCAGCAGCGTGCCTACGTCTTGCTTGATGCCACACTGAGGCCAAATCTCAGGGCAAAATAACGTAATAAAATAGCCAGCAATAGCGCAAGCTAGGCTAACACTTCAACGCTATCCCGTTTGAAGTGTAAATAAAAATGACACGATTTATCATTCTTGGTGTGGGTGCATGCCAAGGTTATTTTGACAGCCCATTGGCATTATTCATCTTGAAATGAATAACCGACATGGCTACCCATTTGGAATATAGACTGTGACTGAGTATCAACCTCTTTTGCAACTCTCTGGGATCAGTAAAACGTTTGCCGACAACACGGTGCTCGACGCGTTAGATCTCACTATTTATGATGGTGAGTTCCTCACCTTATTAGGCCCCTCAGGCTGTGGTAAAACCACGGTACTGCGCATTATTGCAGGTTTTGAACAAGAAGATTGTGGCTCGGTCATGCTCGATCAGCAAAACCTTGCAGTACTTAAAGCTGAGCAGCGTCCGGTTAATACTGTGTTTCAAAGCTATGCTTTATTTCCTCATATGACGGTATATGAAAATGTTGCGTTTGGCTTAAAAATGCACAAGGTAGCGAAAGCTGAAATCAACACTCGTGTCGATGAAGCCCTACGCATGGTGCGCCTTGACAGTTTTGCCCAGCGTAAACCGCATCAATTATCTGGCGGCCAACAGCAGCGTGTTGCCATTGCTCGCGCGGTGGTTAACCGTCCACGTTTATTGTTATTGGATGAGTCCCTTAGTGCCCTTGACTACAAACTTCGTCAAGAAATGCAAATTGAGCTAAAACGCTTACAACGCCAATTGAACATCACTTTTGTTTATGTCACGCACGATCAAGAAGAAGCCTTGTCTATGTCAGATCGCATTGTGGTGCTTAACAAAGGCAAAGTGCAACAAATAGGAACACCGCGTGAAATCTACGAGAATCCCGCCAATTTGTTTGTCGCCCGTTTTATTGGTGAAATTAATCAATTTGATGGCCATGTGGTGCGTCGCATTGATAACGACCACGTAGAAGTGATCGCCGAAGGCGCTGATTGGGTAGTGAAAACCGATTATCCGTTTGCCGCGAATGACAAAGTTCATGTGCTACTTCGCCCCGAAGATGTGCGTTTAACTAAGCCTGATTTAGCCCTGAATACGGTGCACGTTGAAGGGCAAATTTATGAATGTAACTACAAAGGTAAAACCTTGGATTCTTACATTCGTTTAGCGTCGGGGACGAAAGTGATCGCCAGTGAATTTTTTGATGAAGATGATCCGGATTTTGACTATCGCTTAGAACAAAAAGTAGCGTTGCAATGGACGACAGGCTGGGAAGTGGTGTTGCCGTATGAAGATGCAAATTAATCAATTTCGGTTCTGGGCGATAGGCCTTGCCACTAGCTGGTTGGCTCTGTTCGTATTAGTGCCGAGTTTAATGGTATTAGTCACCAGCTTTTTAACCCGCGACCCAGATTTTTTAATTCGTTTTGAATTCAGTCTTGATGGCTGGCGCAGCGTGTTTGACCCAAGCTTTATAAGTTTGCTGTGGGACTCATTGTCGATGGCGCTGATCACGGCAAGTATTTGTTTGGCCATTGCTTATCCGTTTGTAATGTGTCTGATGAGCTTGCCAAGTAAATGGCGTCCGATCATCTTATTCTTATTAATCGTACCCTTTTGGACTAACTCGTTAGTGCGTATCTATGCCATTCAATACCTGCTGGGTAAGAAAGGTTTGATTAACGATGCCATGTTAGGGATAGGGCTGATTGATAAACCGTTAGACTTATTGTACACCCCGTTTGCGGTGATCTTTGGTCTGAGTTACATCTTACTGCCGTTTATGATCTTACCGATTTATTCGGCGATGGAAAAACTAGACTTACGTTTATTGGATGCGGCCAAAGATTTAGGTGCCAACGCCGCGCAACGGCTATGGCGGATCACCTTGCCGCTCACCTTGCCAGGCATTGTTGCGGGCAGTTTGATGGTGATTTTACCGGCCATGGGCATGTTTTTTGTCGCCGATTTATTGGGTGGCTCGAAACACGCATTACTGGGTAACGTGATAAAAAATCAATTTATTCAAACCCGAGATTGGCCGTTTGGCGCAGCCCTAAGTGTACTAATGATATTACTGCTTTCATTTATGCTTTGGCTGTATTACCGAGCCACTAAGTTGTCTAACCGTCAAGGGGGCATTAATGACTCGGATTTTTAAATTAAGCTTTATTGGCTTAGTGCTGTTTTATGTTTACAGCCCGATTTTTGTCTTAATGGTGAACTCGGTAAATGGCTCTCGATATGGCAATAAATGGCAAGGGTTTACCTTTAAATGGTACGAAAAGTTATTTGAAAACGATGCCTTGATGCAAGCTGCTTGGCACTCATTGGTTGTTGGTATCACCAGTGCCACTGCGGCCACCGTAATTGGTACGTTAGCAGCGGTGGCATTGCAGCGGTATCGTTTTTACGGCAAAGGCGCAGTATCGTCTTTAGTGTTTGTCAGCATGTTAACGCCTGATATCGTGATGGCCATTGCGCTGCTGATCTTATTTGTCACCTTAGGGATAGAGCTTGGCTATATTTCCCTATTGATAGCGCACATTACTTTCTGCTTACCGTTTGTGATCATTAGTGTGTTCTCAAGGCTTAAGGGTTTAGACATGTCGGTCACCGAAGCCGCGCTAGATTTGGGCGCTAATGAGTGGCAAGTGTTTAGCAAAATTATCCTGCCTATGATTTTGCCAGCAGTGGCATCGGGTTGGTTACTCAGTTTCACCTTATCAATTGATGATGTGATTGTTAGCGCCTTTGTCACCGGGCCGGGCTATGAAATATTACCGTTAAAAGTGTATTCCATGGTGCGGGTCGGTGTGTCGCCAGAGGTCAATGCCATTTCTACCTTGCTGTTTGTTGGCTCGGTAGTCTTAATCGTTATTTCACAGCTATTACTGCGCTACAAGCGTAAATAGTGATGCTTAAATATACTTTTGCAATCATTTGCGTATAAAGGAACAAACAAATGAATAAATGGTTAACACTTGCAGCGGCAACGCTGATGAGTTTTTCTGCAGTAGCAGCTGAAAAAGTAGTGTTATACAACTGGGCTGATTACATTCCCGATACCGTTTTAAAGCAATTTACTAAAGAAACGGGCATTGAAGTGGAAGTGGCGACGTTTGACAGTAATGAGTCAATGTTTGCTAAGTTACAGTTATTAAAAGGGAAAGGTTACGATCTTACAATTCCGACCACGTTTTTTATCGAGCGTATGAAACGTGCCGATCTGATCCAGCCCATTGATAAGTCTAAATTAACAAATTTTGGTAACTTAGAGCCAAACTTACTTAATCAATCATACGACCCTAATAACCAATACAGTGTGCCATACCTTTGGGGCAGCACGGCGATCACCGTTAACACTGACGAAATTGACCCCAAAACTATTACTAAGTGGGCCGATTTATGGAAGCCTGAGTACAAAGGTCAAATTTTATTGCTAGACGATGTCCGTGACATCTTTTTAATGGCATTAAAAGTGAAAGGTTTTGAAAACAATACCCGTAACGAAGATGAAATTCGTCAAGCATACGAGCTGTTGGTTGATTTACTGCCAAATGTAAAACTATTCTTGTCTGATTCACCAAAAGGTCCACTGATCCAAGGCAATGTGCCCATGGGCGTGATGTGGAACGGTGAAGCTTATATGGCACAAGTTGAAATGGATACCGTTGCATATATCTACCCAGAAGAAGGCGCAACGCTGTGGGTTGATAGCTTTGTTATTCCAAAAGGCGCAGCCAATGTCGAAGGTGCCCATAAGTTTATCGACTTTGTACTGCGCCCAGAAATAGGCAAAATCATTATCGAAGAAATTGGTTACTCAACACCAAACAAAGCAACGGTGCCGCTGTTAAGTGAAGAGCTACGTAATAATCCGATGGTGGTGCCACCGGCTGAAGTACTTGAAAAAGGCAGCTTCCATAACGACCTTGGCGATGCTAACGCGATTTATGAGAAATACTGGCAAATGCTGAAACAAAAGCAATCCTAACTAATGAGTTATCAATGCAAACCGGCCAAATACGGCCGGTTTTTTTGTGTGGGCGAAAAAGCGAAAACTAATCTTTTTCTTGCTTTAGGGTTAATTGACCATCTAAATGCACATCACGTTGCGGGAAGGCAATGACAATATTATGTTCATTAAATAGCTCATAAATTCGAAAGCGGATATTACTGCGAATCATCCTTAAATCGGTTTCTGAATGGGCACAAATCCAAAACACGGCGTCAAAAATTAAAGCATTATCACCAAAGTCCTCAAAAATAACCGAAGCGACTGGTTGCTTGAGAATTTCTTTTCTTTCGTTCAAAACTTGTTGTATCAGCTTGGCGACTAACACCACATCTTCGCCATAGGCGACGCCGACACGAACGGTTGAGCGCGCGTTATTATCAATCAAGGTCCAGTTTGTCACTGTATTTTCAAGCAATTGGCTGTTAGGCACTAACATATGCACACCATCATTACGGCGGATCAGGGTCGAGCGAGTATTAATACTCTCAACCACACCGCGCGCTTCACCCACTTCGAGAAAATCACCAATGCGAATGGGGCGCTCCCACATTAAAATCCAGCCACTGATGAAGTTATTAATGATGTTTTGTGCGCCAAAGCCAACGCCAATGGCAATCGCACCCGAAACGAAAGCAAAGGCTGTGAGGGGAATATTGAGCACCTCTAAACTGGTGATCACTAAAATAGTAATGGTGAGCACGAGATAAATCCGAGAAAACAAATGCACTGCATCAGGGCTAACATTACGTGCTTGAAGTGCTTTTCGGATCAGTCTGCCTAAGCGGCTAACTAAGTACCAAGTCAACACGAGTAAACAAGGTACAAGCATTAACTGAGCCACTGTGATAGGGCTACCGCTATAGTTAAATAGCACAAAAGACAGTGCGTTTTTGACCAGTTCTAAGTCCATATTGATTCTCTCTCGATGACATAATCGACTAAGTTGTATATACCCAATCAACTTGAAGATGCCTATTCAGCTTTAGCTGCTTTTATTGTCAGATCCATGAAAGGGCAAATAATCACCAATCACTCACTTTATTGTTCAATTTAATAGTATATGGTTATAGCTGACAATTTATTTTATTTAAGTCAAGGAATAACATGGGTTCGAATCATATAGAAGTGCGTCATCTAAGCAAAGCTGACATGGAAGAACTAAGAAATGCATGCGCGGACGTTTACCCTGTAGAAGAGCTAAATGCATGGGATGAAAAAGCCTTAGATGCATTGCTCACCCGTTTCCCTAAAGGTCAAATATGTATTTGCGTGGACGGTAAAGTGGTTGGGTGCGCATTTTCACTGATAATTAATTACAGCAAATTTGGTGATGATCATACTTATGATGAAATTACCTCAAAGATGACGTTTACCCACCACGACCCCGATGGCGATGTGTTATATGGCATTGAAGTTTTTATTCACCCAGAATACCGAGGCATGCGTTTAGCTCGGCGGTTGTATGGCGCACGTAAAGAATTATGCGAAAACCTCAATTTACGAGCGATTGTGGCTGGCGGTCGGATGCCAGGTTACAGCAAAGTTGCAGATAAAATGACGGCTAAGGAATACATTGAAAAAGTTAAGGTAAAAGAAATACACGATCCGGTTTTAAGCTTTCAGTTGGCAAATGATTTTCATGTTCGGAAATTATTACAAAACTACCTTGCCGGCGACGTTGAATCCCATGAATACGCCACGCTTATCGAGTGGCCAAACATTTACTACACCCGCTCGGTTAAACTGATTAATGCGCCAAAGTCGGAGGTGCGTTTAGGCTTGGTGCAATGGCAAATGCGACAAATGTCTGGCTTGGAAGACTTATTTGAACAAGCCGAATTCTTTGTCGACGCTGTATCCGATTATGAAAGTGATTTTATCCTATTCCCCGAGTTGTTTAATGCACCATTAATGGCGCAGTTTCATCACTTAAGTATTCCTGAAACCATTCGTAAATTGGCTGAGTTTACTGAAGCCATTCGTGACAAGTTTGTTGAATTTGCGATTAAGTACAACATCAATATTATTACTGGCAGTATGCCATTTCTAAATGGCACTGAGCTCTATAACTCGGGCTTTTTATGTCGCCGAGATGGTACATGGGAGCGCTACGATAAAATACATATCACACCGTCAGAAGACCGAAACTGGATCATGACGGGTGGACAAAATATCCGAGTGTTTGATACCGACTGCGGCAAAATTGGCATCATGATTTGTTACGATGTTGAATTTCCAGAGTACGCAAGGCTACTGGCAGATCAGGGTATGAATATATTATTCGTGCCCTTTTTGACTGACACGCAAAATGGCTATACCCGTGTGCGACATTGCGCGATGGCTAGGGCGATTGAAAATGAGTGTTATGTGGCTATTGCTGGTGCGGTGGGTAACTTGGCTAAGGTTAACAACATGGATATTCAATATGCACAATCTGCTTTGTTTACACCATCGGACTTTGCGTTCCCAAATACCGGGATCAAAGCCGAAGCGACACCCAATTCAGAAATGAGCGTCATTGTGGATGTCAATCTCGATTTGCTTAAAGCCTTACACAGTCATGGCAGCGTAACCACCATGAAAGATCGCCGTCATGATTTGTATTCACTGACCTTAAACAAAAAAGTAACCTAATTTATTTAAGGCATTTAGTCTTGTGTTACTTGCAGCCAGTCTTTTTTGGCTGGCTTGTTTACTTAGTAAGCCGTGGCATGGTGCAATAGATTATTAAGGAAACCACTTGAGTTGAATAAAAAATGACAACAACCACTATTGTAAATGTACCTGGCTACACCAATGCTGGGCCGCAACATTGGCAAACCATCATCGAAAACAAATACCGCAATGTGGTGCGGGTGCAGCAAGACAATTGGGAAAACCCCGTCCGAGAGCAATGGATCATGGGAGTCAATAACACCGTCAGCCAGATAGAAGGTAATGTCATTCTGGTAGGGCACAGTTGCGGTGCGGTTGCCATCGCCCAATGGGCTTTACAATATGCGAAAACGAACGTTTATGAAGGTAGCAATGTAAACGGCAGTAAGGTGATTGGCGCTTTACTGGTTGCGCCAGCGGATATTGACGCAGACTCTGCCATTAAGCCTATTCAAGTACAGCGTCCGTTGCCGAAAGAACAGCTACCATTTTCGACTATTTTAGCCTACAGCGACAATGACGATCATACGGCACTTGAGCGCAGCTTATGGATGGTTGACCAGTGGGGTAGTCAGGGCGTGTTATTTAAAGGCGCCAGTCATTTTCATACTGAAGCAGGTTTTGGAGAATGGCTTGCGGGTGAGGCCATGATAAATAAGCTGGCAGGAGCTGATGTGCTGATCCCGAGATAGCAGAGACGGCCAGCTTAATACTAAAAGATAATTAATGATCTATTCTAAACTTGTAAGCGTAGCATGTACTTAACTTGAAATTGGTTGAAGACTGCATCGTTAGCATGTGGTGCTGTTATCGCAACGTAAAATGCGACGAAGACCGAAGCAACTGACTGAACAATCAATATTATGATAGGGAGACAGTAAATGACAGAATCAGGTAAATGTCCATTTAATCATGCCGCGGGTGGCGGTACGCAAAATAAAGATTGGTGGCCAAACCAGCTTAATCTCAACATTCTTCATCAGCATTCTTCTTTATCCAATCCGATGGATCCTAAATTTGACTATGCCAAAGCATTTAACAGTTTAGATATCGAAGCACTTCGAGCCGATCTTTATGCATTAATGACCGATTCCCAAGCATGGTGGCCTGCTGATTATGGCCATTATGGCCCATTCTTTATTCGTATGGCCTGGCACAGTGCGGGCACTTATCGCACGGCAGATGGTCGTGGCGGTGCGGGCTCTGGCTCACAACGTTTTGCGCCGTTAAACAGCTGGCCAGATAATGGCAATTTAGATAAAGCGCGACGCTTGCTATGGCCCATTAAGCAAAAATATGGCAATAAAATTTCGTGGGCCGACCTAATGATTTTTGCCGGTAACTGCGCTTTAGAGTCCATGGGTTTTAAAACATTTGGTTTTGCTGGTGGCCGAGTAGATGTTTGGGAGCCAGAGCAAGATATCTATTGGGGCACCGAAGGCACTTGGTTAGATGACAAACGTTATCACGGTGATCGTGAGCTAGAAAATCCATTAGCAGCGGTACAAATGGGACTTATCTACGTTAATCCAGAAGGTCCAAATGGTGAGCCTGATCCCCTTGGCTCAGCGCGTGATATTCGCGACACATTTGCTCGCATGGCAATGAATGATGAAGAGACCGTTGCCTTAATCGCTGGTGGCCATACTTTTGGTAAAACCCATGGCGCGGGTGATCCTGCACAAGTAGGTCCAGAGCCTGAAGCTGCAGGATTAGCCGAGCAAGGCTTTGGATGGAAAAATAGTCAAGGCACGGGTAAGGGGGTTGACACTATAACCAGTGGTCTTGAAGGCGCTTGGACGCCCAATCCAATAGTCTGGGATAATGGTTATTTTGATACGTTATTCGGTTATGAGTGGGAAAAAGTAAAAAGCCCAGCGGGTGCGGTGCAATGGGCCCCGAAAGATGGCGCGGGCGCGGGTAGTGTACCTGATGCTCACGATCCTACTCGTCGTCATGCCCCAATGATGGCAACGTCTGACATTGCGTTGCGCGAAGACCCGATTTATAGAGAAATATCAAAACGTTTTCACCAGCACCCAGAGCAACTTGCCGATGCATTTGCGCGCGCATGGTATAAGCTGACTCATCGTGATATGGGGCCAAAATCTCGCGCTTTAGGGCCTTTAGTACCAGATGAAACCATGCTCTGGCAAGACCCGATCCCTGAGCAAACTTATGCGCTGGTTAATGATCAAGACATTACGCAACTGAGTAAAAAAATACTGGCGTCTGGATTATCAATTTCTGAGCTTGTTACCACTGCGTGGGCCTCGGCATCAACCTTTCGCGGATCAGATATGCGTGGTGGTGCCAACGGTGCGCGCATTCGTCTTGCGCCACAAAAAGATTGGCCTGTTAATCAACCTCAGCAATTAACTAAAGTGCTCACCGCGCTCACAGCAATACAAACTGACTTTAATCAAAAGCAAACCAGCGCTAAACAAGTTTCCCTAGCGGATTTAATTGTACTTGGCGGCGCGGTTGCCATTGAGCAAGCAGCTAAAAACGCGGGTGTTGACATCACGGTTCCTTTTACACCTGGACGTACCGATGCGTCACAGCAGCAAACCGATGTTGAATCATTTGCTGTGCTTGAGCCGATTGCAGATGGTTTTAGAAATTATTTAAAACAAGCCTATTCGGTACCTGCTGAAAAGCTGTTACTTGACAAGGCCCAGCTCCTTACCTTAACGGCACCAGAAATGACAGTGTTAGTGGGGGGCTTACGCGTACTAAATATTAATACCGAGCAATCGTCCCTTGGCGTTTTTACTCATCAGCAAGACATGTTAAGTAATGACTTTTTCCTCAACTTACTGGATATGAACATTGAGTGGAAACCTGTGGATGCGGCTGAAAACACCTTTACGGGATATGATCGTAATAGTGGTCAAGTAGTGTGGCAAGGTAGCCGAGTTGATCTGGTGTTTGGCTCAAACTCTCAACTACGCGCGATTGCCGAAGTCTATGCCTGCAGTGATTCACATCTTCGCTTTGTTGAAGACTTTGTCGCAGCCTGGACTAAAGTAATGGATCTCGATCGGTTTGACTTAGCCTAATCGTTTTAAATGTTAGTATTCAATAGCCCTGCTTTCATTACTGATTGCAGGGCTTTTTTCCTACAGACTGGCTTGAGACAGGTTGAGTTTTTAGTGCTCAATTCTCTTAAAGCTTGACATTGTTGTTATCGATTTAAGGTGATATCTTGCGAGCTTATCGATTATACCCAAGCATCTCCAGGTTGATTGGGTATAAGTTATATCAGCATAGGAGTTGTTCATGAATGGAGTATTAGTAGATGGCGAAACAGTTTATCCGTCGAAAGTCGTTTGTATTGGCCGTAATTATGTCGCACATATCCAAGAGTTGGGCAATGAAACGCCAGAGCAACCAGTTATTTTTGTTAAGCCTAACTCAGCGATTGCAAAGGTGTTATGCACCTGCGCCCATGATGAGGTGCACTACGAAGCGGAAATGACGTTTGTGGTGCAGTCGGGGCAATTAAACGCAGTGGGCTTTGGTTTAGATCTAACCAAAAGGGCACTGCAGTCGGCCTTAAAAGCCAAAGGACTCCCTTGGGAGCGAGCCAAAGCGTTTGATAAATCAGCGGTATTCAGCCAGTTTGTCCCGTTTAAAGGTGATGTGAGTGAGCTACGTATGGAGCTATATATTAACGAGCAACTGATTCAGTTAGCCACTTATGATTTAATGATCCACAAGCCTGCAGACATAGTCGCAGAAGTAAGCAGTTTTATGACCCTTAATGATAGCGATTTATTGATGACAGGCACACCAAAAGGGGTAGGTAAACTTAATGTAGGCGACCAGTTTGTGGGTAAAATTTTTCAGCAAAAAACCTTGCTTGTTGAACATTCTTGGCAGGTTACTTAATCGATACTGCCAAGTTTTATTCTAAATAACGGTTCCATGTAAACTTTTTAATAACGCCAATGCGCTGACGTTAGATAGAGTATAAGGGTCAAAGGTTGCTGAAGCCGAGAACTTAAACAGCAGCTCTCTTGTTAAATGAGATTCAGGCACATAGCCCATTGACCAAGCGCAAAACTCACGCTGTGTAACATTTTCATAGCTGACAATAGTTACTCGACAATGGCGTTCGTCACTTAAAATACGCTGATATGTTTGATTGATGTTATCTCTCGATCCTTCTAAACATTGCAGAAAATAACGATGGCTAAATAAAAGCATACCCGACACATCCTGCTTTTTATTGTTGCGCCGAGAAGACGCTAGAATATGTTCAATATCTTGACTGTTAAACGATTCAGAGAGGGTGCTGGCGTACACGATACGATACAAATTCATAATTAATTCCTAACTATGTTAATGGATTGCAATTGTTGCGCGACAGCTAAATGCACAAAACGTAATACTATAAAGATAATAAAGAGCATAGCAGGAAAAAATAATTTCATTGACCAATAAGTGATAAATGAGGCGACCTAAGTTAGTTGTGTGATGATAGGAGAATATGATGCACCGCCTGAGCAAATTGCTACCTGCAGGCGGCGGATAATGAGTTAGCGATGACCTTTAATTATCCCTTTAAGGTAATTATTTTTGGTTATTTTGGTCATGGCAAACACGGCAAAAACGTGGCCACAAACAGCTAGCATAGTCAGATTGACGAAAAATTCATGAACTTCTTTCACCCAGTCTTCACCCCAAAACGCATCTGTTCCCATGGCCCAACCAGATAAGCCTATCAGCAATAGATTGAGCCAAATAAACCAAACCATTAGCGCGCCAGCTGGATTATGTCCTTGATGGGTATCCTGCTTGGTTTGTTTAACCTCTTTTAAGTGCTCAATGGCTGCTGTGACAGAGGGAAAAAAGCGTGATAAACGAGCCGGAGAGTCGGTAATGAGTCCCCAGCACAACCGTACCACAACCAAGGCGACTAAACTATAACCAACCCATTCATGGATGTCGCTGCCTTCTTCGGTGAAGAAAAAGTTAGCAAAAAATAACCCTGCTACCCCCCAGTGAGTGAGTCTGACGACCATATCCCAAATAGGTTGTGAAGGACTATTTTCCATTAGCCACGCTCCTCTTTAATCACTTGCATGTTGGTTGGATCGAAATAAATTTCAACGCGCTCACCTTGGCTGTCTTTACCGTAAAGTTCATAACAGCCAGTATCGGTTTTTTTGAATTTTTTGATCGTATAACCTTCGTCAACTAACTGTTGTTTGGCGGTATCAAATGGGATCCAATCAGATTCTGGTGCTTGACTACATTGTGGATCGGCATAACTGGCGCTGGCGACGAACGCAAGGGCAATAAAGGGGATGTTTTTAAATCTCGTTAACATGGGTAACTCCTAATAAAAGTAACTAATAAATAAACATTAGCGGTTTGAGCCAGATTAGTATTCCCCTGTTTTCTTAACGATTTCTTAAGCCGAAAGGGAAATTCTCCTCTCTTTTAAAAACGCCAAATAGTCTCAAGGGGGCATTGTCACTGACTTGCAGCATTGTTGACCCAGGTAGTGGGCTTCAGGCACACTGCCGCTTCAAAATACACAATGGGAATAAAAAGAAATGAATGGAACTAATCGGTCTGATATTAAAAAAGATTTGTCCGTGTCGATAGTGCTAAAACAAGATCAACGCAGCGGCAAGCAGACCGATGGAGTGGTTAAAGATATTTTGACTAACTCAGCGAATCACCCTCAGGGCATAAAGGTACGATTAGAAAGTGGTGATGTTGGGCGAGTTAAAAAGATCAATGATTAATACTTAAGCTTAACTGGTTAACAATAGCGGCACGTTGGCTGTCGCACCGCTATCCATCATCACTTTTATTCAGTCGGTCTAATGGCTTTAATATCTTGATCAGCAGCCCAAGCCAGCACATCTTCACGCTTTAAGGCTGTGGCCATTAAATCAGGAAACTGATCAGGAGTGCAGGCAAACACCGGACTGCCTAATGTTGCAAACTCGCTGGCCATTTCAGCATCGTATGCAGGGCGACCGTCGTCACTCAGTGCTAGCAGGGTTATCACGTTAACATCTTGCTTTATTAACTGTGCAATACGTTGCTTTAACTCTGTTTCATTGCCGCCTTCATATAAATCGGAGATCAGTAGCAAATGGGTTTTACTTGGCTGTTCAATCTGATTTTCACAATAGGCAATGGCTTGGTTAATGTCGGTGCCACCACCTAATTGTACGCCAAATAATACACTCACCGGATCGGCTAACTCTTCGGTTAAATCAACAATGCTGGTGTCAAAACAAATCAATTTGGTTTTGACCGCCGGTATTGATGCCATTACCGCGGCAAAAATTGAGCTATAAACCACAGACGTTGCCATCGAGCCTGATTGGTCAACGCACAAAATAACCTCATCTAAATCGGCGAGACGACGCTGTTGGCGCATAAATCCAATCAATTTTTCTGGTACTACAGTGTTATATTCACGCTGATAATGGCGCAGATTAGCATGAATGGTGCGGTGCCAGTCGATATCATTAAAGCGAGGTCGAAAGCTGCGTTTTGACTTATTGACCGCGCCTCGAATCGCTTCGCTGGTCTTTTGCTCTAATTTAGCCAGCAATTCATTGACCACTTTTTCAATCACTTGGCGCGCAGTGTCGATGGTTTTTTCAGGCATCACCGAGCGTAAGCTGATTAAGTCCGCAATCAAGTGAACATCTGCTTCAATGGCGGCAAGAAACTCAGGCTCCATCAACATTTCTTTTAGGCCTAAGCGCTCAAAGGCATCCCGTTGTACTACCTGAACCACTGGTGCAGGGAAGAATTCGCGAATATCGCCTAACCATTTTGATACTTTCGGCGCTGAACGTCCTAAGCTACCTCGGCCACTACTTTTTTGCGGGTCTTCACCGTACAAGGCAGACAATGCGCCAGACAGGCGTTGGTCGCGTTCACTCAGCGCCTGTTGTTGCTCATCATCGACGCCTAAAGCTAAGCGCCAACGGCGCGATTTTTCATCAGGCTGCTCAATTATTTGCTGCTTACCAGACTCGTCTGGATGGGGCGTATTTGTATTATCGTTCATGCAAGCCAATCCTTATCGCGGCGGGCGAGTTTCGTCAATTGCAGTAGCTGATGTTGCCAACGATCGAGTTGCGTCATGTCTAACGTTTGCAGGGTTTCACCTTGCAATCGATAATTAAATAGCGTGTCGAATAGCCGTTTTCGCTCCATCGTATCTAGGCTTGAAAAAACACGGCGGAACAAAGGTAAAAACTCAATAAAATTCGTTTCCTCCAGTTGTAGTAGCCAAGTGTTTATTGCGTTGAGTAACACAGAGTCATATAAGAGTTGATCGACGGCATCGCTAAAAAAACCATCGAAAAATCGCGCCGCTTGAGCAGGAGGTAAAGCAGGCGAGAGCATTCTATTAAGCATTAAACTGAGTTGTTCACGATTTAACTTTTCAGCTTGATACAATAAGCGTGCGCACAACCCCACTAATAACAAGCTTGATTGGTCACTATGTACAATAGTTTCAATGGCTTTCCACCATAGTGCGAGTGTATCCCCAGCCTCTAAATGCAGCACTAATGCGCGATGAGCCTGACTGATGTTATCGCGATAGTGCAAAGTTTCTTCATCGTTTAAATTACGACAAGCATAAGGCAATGCCAGCGCCGCTTGAACGGCTAAGCGTTCTGTTAGATCATCAATTTGTGCCAGTGACATGGTCCGAGCAGTACCGTAGCGGCTGATGTCGATAAGTGGGGCAATACTGGTGAGTAAATCGTGACAATCACTGACATGGCCTGCGCGTAAGGTTAACTGATTTAAACCAAACGCTGTAGCAGTGGTTAACTCTGCCGTTAAACAACCATGTACTAATTGTGCCAGCTTGGCTAAGTGAGACTCTTGGGCGAGAGTGGCCATCACCTTATTATTCGCCGCTTGTTCAATGGTGCTGCCGTGAACAATATTTTCAACTAGCTTGATGGCGTATTCGGGTTGCCAAACTAATAACCACTTTTCCCTAAAGGTGCCGCGACTGCTCCCTGCGCTGAGCAGTTTGCCCCAAGGTACTTCAAGCAGTTGCAACCGGTGCAGTAATACCGATTTATTCTGGCCAATCTCGCTACGTAAATCTAAGGCATGCTCTCGTCCAAGCGCTTCCGGCTTGAGTTTGTATTTTTTTTGTAATCTTTGTAAGTCTTCCAGCAGCGGCGCCAGCTCAGTATCATCAGGGATCTGGCCAACTTGATGCCCCAGTAATACGCTATCGCTGACTTGTTGCCACTGAGCCTGCTCGCCGAAACATAGGCAACTGATCACTGCATCGATAATTTCTTCAAAACTGGCTTGAGGTCGTTCGCGCACGGCGGCTAAGCTCAGACATAGTCGCTGCGCCTCAATTACTGACGCAGTTGAAATGATGGCGCCTTGCTTACGTAACTGCTCGGCAATGGCCACCAGCCAAGGTGCTATATGATCTTCATTGTCGCGATGTTGCCAAAGGTGTTGATACCACATCGGCGCACTCACGCCCGCACCATAACCTGTTTGGCTGGCTAATCGAGATGAGGTCCATGGGATCCAAGTTGATTTATATTTACTGGCGGCGAGTTTTTTGGGTAAGGTTTTAACCAAAGCGCGATCATCTTTTGCCGCGTGTTTGGCTTTTAGAGCGGGTACATGCCAAGCACCACAAATGACTGCTATCTGGCCATCTTCTGTTTTTGCTGCTTTGGCGATCTCTAAACGCATAAATGCTTCACGCAAATGGTCTTGCACAAGCGCGGGCGAGTCTTGGGAAATGGGGTCACGGAGTGCCGTCATTGCGAGTTCGACTTGTGCAAAAATAGCCAAGTTGTCATCACGGTTTTGTTCAATTAAGTCGTTCCACCAAGCCTCCGCATCTTGGTATCCGCCTATGTGGGCGAGTGCGGCAATGGGATCGCGCAGCAAAGCCGATAAATCTTCATCGAGTTCGGAATTTGGCTCAGGTTGATCAGTGCTGTCGTTTGCTTCGCCTAGGGCTTCATCTGCTTGAAGTGGCGCTAACTCAACTTGCATCTGCGCTAGGCGCACCGCAATCGGCAAGTCAATAAACTCAACGGGCACTTGATGTTGCCGCGCCCATAAACAAGCTTGATATTCAGGAGAATACTCAGCGAAGGGGTAAAAAATACTGCTTTCGGCTTGCTCTACCACGTAGCTAAGTAATGCTACCGGTGGCTTCATTTGCTGGTGGGCAAGCAAAGGAAGTAGTTGGCCACAGTCCGCTGGCCCTTCAATAAGCAAACGCGTGGGTTGCAATTGATCTAAGGCGGCCAACAACCGTTTACTTGAGCCTGGGCCATGGTGGCGAATACCAAAATAGTGAATATCAGAAAGTGCCATCAGCTAACCTTATAACACCTGATTTAAGTGATGGTAATAGTCTTCAAACCCTTTGCGTTTTTTCAGCACGGTTTCAAGGTATTCTTCTAACACGGCGCGATCTTGTACCGGATCTTTTACAATCGCGCCGAGTAAATTTTGGCTGATCTCTGCCGCACTTAATTGGCCTTGGTTAAACCAGTTTGCTTGACTAAGCCCGCCGACCATCACGGCAATGGCTTCCGCGGTCGATAAATTACCGGAAGTGGTTTTTAAGGTAAGTTTACCATCAAGGGTTTCTCCCCCTCTTAGCTCGCGGAAAATAGCGACGACTTTTTCTATTTCGGCGGCGGTGTTTTTCGGTACAGGTAAATCAAGGGATTTACCCATTTCGGCAACGCGTTTGTTAATAATGGCGACTTCTTGTTCTACAGAGTCAGGTAAGGGCAGCACAACCACGTTAAAGCGACGCTTTAATGCTGATGAAAGCTCATTGACTCCCTTATCGCGGTTGTTGGCTGTGGCGATAATATTAAAGCCCCGTTGCGCGAAGATGGCATCATTAAGCTCAGGAATAGGCAGCATTTTTTCTGACAACACGGTGATCAAGGTATCTTGTACATCCGAGCCCATTCGGGTTAGTTCTTCTAAACGGCATAAGTTACCTGCTTGCATAGCGCGAAACAGTGGTGTGGCGACTAGCGCTGCTTTACTTGGACCATGAGCTAACAGTTGCGCGTAGTTCCAGCCGTAGCGGATCTGATTTTCATCGGTGCCTGCAGTACATTGGATCACTTGTGTGCTGCAACCACAGATCGCGGCGCTTAAATGCTCCGACACCCACGACTTTGCAGTGCCCGGAACCCCTAATAGTAACAAAGCGCGATCGGTGGCTAAGGTAGCAACAGCAGTTTCAATGATGCGGCGTTGGCCAATATATTTTGCCGAAATTTCGACACCTGATGGCGTTTCACCGCCCACTAAATAGGTCACCACTGCTTGTGGGGATAATGCCCAGTTATAAGGCTTGTTGCCTGTATCTTCGGCTTTTAAAGCGTCAAGTTCGTGTTGGTAGGTTTGCTCAACGGGTAAGCGAAGGGTGTCACTCATGATAAATTCCTTGAATTTTGGGTTTGTGCTAAGCCAAGCCCAATATTGAGTTTAAGTGCGTCTAACATAGGATCGGCAGCCATCATGCCCAGCGCGATCAGCTCATCATAGACACGCTGTGCGACCTCTGGCGGTAAAACTAATCCAAGAGCACGTAACTCTGCCTCGTTGTGATAGTGCTCAAGGTAATGTTTTTCCTTAAGCTCTTGTTTGATTTCTTGTTGCAGCTCAGCCCATGCATGGCAGCTGCTAAATTGTAGCCAGTTCAGCTTTGCTAAAGGGGCATCGATTAACGAAAGCCAGCTGGCAAAGCTTAACTGCAGGGTGCGTTTGTCGAGTAGCTGATATAACACGGCGGCAGCGGCGTGCGTTGAACACCGTAATTGAATGGCGTTTAACACATGCCAAAATACACCGTCGGCACTTAGCTCATCACAGCAACGGGTGATAAATATGTCCAGCTCGGGCTCGGGCAGTGAATCAAATACGTTGCGGATAAAACCAAGATTGTCTTGTTCGCGTTGTTGGTCAAATTGCCAACCCTGGCACAATTGTGCTAACGAAATGTTAAGCGCGCTGGCCAAAGCGGGTAAGGATACTTCAGCAATAAACTCGGTGCGTAGGGCCTGTTGCTTTTTGTTCTTTAATGGCACAGGCTCCACTAGGGTAGTGTGCTTTAGCAAGCCTTTGGATTTTATCTGGTACCACTGCGCTAATTCTTGAGCCTGTTGCTGCATTTGTTCGTCTTCAATGTAGCAACCTAATCGAGCCAGTAATTGCTTAGCGAGTGTCACTACTTTTTTTGATTTATCCGTTAAGCAAGCTTGCAAAATAGGTTGGTCATGAGCGCTGAGATTGACGCTCAGTATTTGATAGAGTTGCAGGCGTTTTTCCGCTAACTCAGTTTGCGCTATTTGCTGAATTAATTGACCTGCTAACATGGGGTCGCTATGGCGCAGTTGCGTTAGCCGCTCTCGTTTCTCTGCGGGGAATAGCTCGGCCCAAGCCTGTGGGTCTAGCTCACTAGTGGGTTGCTCTTGCCATTTGTTGATTTGTTTATTAGACCAATATAACCAAGGCATATAAAGGCTTGGTGTGGTGTTAGAGTGTTTGGTTGGCATCCAGTCGTTGGGGTGCGCGCACACTTGCCGACTAGAAAGTAAGTTTAATACTGGTAAATGACCAGCATTTAACTGCTGCTTACATTGAGCTAAGACTCGCTTAAACAATGGCCGCAATGAAGGGGCAATACAGGGGAAATCAAGTTCGGGTAAGTCTGGCGCAGCGATTAGGCCCTTGGGCGGTTGTTGATATTGCATTACCAATTGCTGCTGCTGGGTTAAAATCAAGCCATGCAAATTGAGTTGTGCTGGCTCTAGTTGTGCTAATTGCCCATGCCAGCTGCTTGGCAAATCGTCTAACTGAATTTGGCCATGACCCACTAACCATTTTTTTGCTAATTGCTCGCCTTGGTGGAGTGCTTGCTCTATTTCGTTCGTGTTGTGCGAGGCGCTACTGTTTACTACAGACATGCAATCATTCCCCATTTTTCAGTGTCCACACTTATCAGCTCAGCGAATTGTCCATCAAGTAACATCAAAGCTGAGCGTAGCTGGCTACCTAACACCAAAGGTTCAAGATCTGGGTTTATCAATAGCACAGATTCATTACTGACATCACTATGCCACCAGTATTGGCCAGTGTCGTCTTGGCTAACACGGCCCGAAGCCGCCATAAAGGGCACTTCATGCGTCCAAGGCTGCTGTTGATGTTGGCTTAAAAAGTGATCGCGCCAGCTAAGGGCTGGTTTATTTTGATGAGACTCGCCATTGTCGGTTGTTAAAGGGGTGTCACTGATCGTTAGATATTGATGCTCACCCAAAATGGCACGATAGGGGACTCGGCTGGGGTAAAAAATCACATCCCCCTTGATTTGCTTGCCCATGGCAGTTTTGATTTGACTGCTGCCACTGGATACGGGTAAGTAATCTAATAGTAACGCTAAAGTAAGATTCTCAGGCTGAGAAACATGATATCCCTCTGCCTCCTCAGGCAAACGTACAATCCAACGCAGGGATGCTAGCAAACCATTGCGACGCATTTCAGACTTTTCGCCGATGACTTGCCAAGTGCCGGTTACTTTTTGTGGCAACAAGCCAGTTACAGCGTCACTAATGCTGTTTACTTCATGGCTAGGTTCATCGCTTGTTTCATTGCTCAATGCATTGATTAACTGCTCGCGGCTTTCACTGGCTACCACCGCGCGATGCACATCAATATCATCAGGGTTGGTTAGCCAAGCTTCAGTGAGCAACGCCAACTTAGCCAATTCTTGTAATACTGCATTAGGTTGTTGTTGCAGTGGGCGAGCCAGTATTCTGGCGGGGAGTTCGTCAACGCGCGCGGCCAAATTCGCGGCTTTTGCGTCCACTAAGCGTGCGGCAATTTGTCGACATTTACCTTGGCTGTCTTTTAAAAATCGAATAATGCCGTTACTTAGCTGGTCATTAATCCATTGTTGCAGTTCAGCCAAACCTTGTTGCACGCTGGCACGCGTTTTTTCGCGATTTTTCATCGCGCGCATGACTTTATCTGCTTCGCGCTTAGCCTGTGCTGCTTCACTTAATGGCGGTTCGGTTACTGTTTGGTTAAGTGATACTTGAGCGGTTGATTTTTTCTCGTTCGTCGCGGCAGTTGAGTGATTGCTTTTTGCAGCGGCGTCACTCTCACTCACTTTAGCGCTACTGCGTCGACGGCGGCCTAACCAATCATTCACCCATTCTGGTGGCGTGGTTTTAGTAAAGTTGTCGGGTAAATCAGAAAACTGCCAAAACAAAGCTAATACATGCTTACAAGGAAACTTACGAGACGGGCAAGTGCATTTGTAGCCGTGATCAGACACATCAGCCATGGTGTAATAAGGCGTTGAGCCTGAGCCTTGGCACTCACCCCAAATAGTATTCACATCTGCGGCTTGACCTAAAGCCGGCCACTTACCGGGCTTAAGTAATTTTTTTGCGGCATTAATTGAGGCTTGATCCGGCGCCAATTCTTGTACGAGAGATTCAGATACTTCCACGTGATAGAGCCTACTCTGATTTATGCAAAGAGATTATTTTGATGAAACAAGATGCTAGCCAGTGTATGCATAATGATTTTAAATACAATAAGCTACTGGCATTTAGAAAGAGGATTAGGCTGATTTAGCTCGAAAGGGACTTAAATTGTGATCGCCTTAATAGGGTTTATCCAAAAAGCAATACTTGCTGGATAAGCATCTGGAGGTTGCATGGGTATATTACAGCGCTTAATCTTTGTTATTGAGTAGCAGTGCCCAAATGCTCGATCTTCACCAAAATAACGGTTTCTTGCTCAACATAGGGATGATGCTCACTCATATGTGGACTACGCAGCCACGTGCCGCTTGGGTATCGCGCGTATTCATCACAAAACTCGCCGCTAAGCACCAATATCTCTTCGCCGCCAAAGTGACGATGAGGCACAAACTGCTCACCCGCTGGCCATTTTACTAACGCGGTGTGCTCCACATCGTGTTGATGTAGTGGCATTACTTGCAAGCCACCTTGCCCAGCTAACCAAGGTGTTTCATTGCTATTCACGCGCACGCTGGTTAAATCGTCGGCTAAAAATTGGTTTAGTTTTACAAAAATCACGCAACCTTCTTTACTAAAAGGCTGATGTGAGCTGCCGGGCGGGTTACGCAGATAGGTGCCGGCGGGATAGTCGCCATGTTCATCGGAGAATACGCCTTCAAGTACAAAAATTTCTTCGCCCATGGGATGGTGATGAGGTTTGAAATAGGAGTTAGCGGCGTATCGTACTATGCTGGTTGCGTGGCCACTTTCAGCGCCTTCGCGGGATAATATTTTGCGGGTAACGCCGGCCAGTGGGCTGTCGACCCAAGGCTGCTGCGCGGTATCGATAACCACTTTTTGCGTAAAATCTAAATTAATATGCACCATAGTTATTGCTCAAACTACGTTGGTAATGAAGTGGGTATTCTACCTTACGTTGCTTGAACGCAGGCGGTTTATCTTTGCGCCTGCCTCATGGTATTTACTGCGCTGTATTGATTAACCTGAACCTTGGATAAGCACAATAGTATGCTTTACTGCAAAAACGCTGTAAATATTTCCCTATACGCTTGGCGTTTTCATCCCTGAAAACGAAATTTTGCCGTAAAACATACTTTATCTTGCTGCGATAGGCTTAAACAGAACTGAGGTTGATGACCACTTTTTCGATGGTAATGGTTGCCACGGGCACGTCATCATAACCCGCCACGGTGGTGGTTTTAGCGCGGGCGATTTTTTTCACCACCTCCATGCCTGCGGTTACCTTGCCAAACACGGCGTAACCCCAGCCATCAGCAGAGCGGCCAGTGTGATCTAAAAAGTCGTTATCGGCCACGTTAATAAAAAATTCGCTGGTGGCAGAATGTGGCTCGTCGGTGCGCGCCATAGCCAAGGTGCCTAAGGTGTTTTTTAACCCATTGTCGGCTTCATTGCGAATAGGGGCATGGGCTGGTTTTTCTTTCATTTTTGCCGTCATGCCACCGCCTTGGATCATAAAGCCCTTGATGGTGCGATGAAAAATGGTGTAATCGTAAAAACCTTCTTCACAGTAACGTAAAAAGTTTTTTGCACTCAGCGGCGCATTTTCAAAATCCAGTTCAATCTCAATGTCGCCCACGTTGGTGGTAAAAGTAATCATCATATCGCCTTATTAACGGTACTTGCCGCTGGTCCATGGGTTTTCACGCTCGCCGCTTTTCGCTGGTTGCGCGGGTTTGTCACTTGCTGGTCTGCCACTTTTGTCGTGACGTGGTTTCACTGTGCCTGCGGATGCGCTGCGCTTTTTGTCTTGGCCAGTATTCTCTTTACGCTGCTTAGGTTTAGCAGCAGGATTAAATTTTGGCTTAAAGTTCAAAATAGATATCGGCACTTCTTTGATTGGCGCAAAGCCTTCAACTTCTTTGCGCACAATTAACTGGCCCAAACGACTTTCAATGGCGCACAGGTTTCTAAAGTCATCCTTAGAAACAAACGAAATCGCCTCACCACAGGCGCCAGCACGGCCAGTACGACCAATGCGGTGAATGTAATCATCGGCTTCATCGGGCAAGTCGTAGTTCACTACGCGCTCAAGATCGTCAATGTCGATACCGCGCGAGGCAATGCCGGTGGCGACTAAAAAGCGAATTTTACCTAATTTAAAGTCAACCAATAGTTGTTCACGTATCGCTTGGCTGCGGCCGCTGTGAATGGCCTCAGCAGCAATGCCGCGTTTTTCTAGTTGGCTGACTAACTTAGCCGCGCCTTTTTTGGTTTGAATAAAAATCAGCGCTTGTTGCCAGTTTTGTTCGGTGATCAAATGACTAATCAAGGCCGACTTTTTGTCTTTATCAACCGTGGTTAGCCACTGCTCAATTTGCGGCGAACTGGCATTGTCTTTAACAATTTCAATCTCAACGGGATCTTCAATCGCCGTTTTTGCCAAAAAGCGCACTTGTTTTGATAAGGTGGCCGAGAACAATAAATTTTGGCGCTCGGTAGGCAGGCGTTCAATAATTTTATTAATGTCTTCGATAAAGCCCATGTCGAGCATGCGGTCGGCTTCATCGAGCACCAATACCGACAATTCATCAAAATGCAGCGCGCGCTGGCTGTGCATATCCAATAAACGCCCCGGCGTGGCGACCAGAATATCTATCCCTTCAATTAAGCGCTGCTTTTGCGGCGCAATATCAACGCCGCCATACATGGCCATGGAGGTCAGTGGTAAATATTTGCTGTATTTAGCAATGTTATCGGCCACTTGTACGGCTAGCTCACGGGTGGGCGTTAAGATCAGGGCGCGAATGCGCTTAGGGCGAATTTTGGGTAAATCTTGAAACCGTTGCAGTAATGGTAATACAAAACTGGCGGTTTTACCGGTACCGGTTTGCGCGGCGGCAAGCAGATCATTGCCACGCAATATTTCAGGAATAGCCTGTTTTTGGATCGGCGTAGGCGCGCTGTATTCAAGCTCGCTAATGGCTTTTAAGATTGGATCGCTTAATCCAAGTGTTGAAAATGGCATGGGGTGTCTCAGATAAATAAAAAGGGGCAAACTGCGCAGCCGATATTTTTGATGAACAGGGTGCAACAGAGCAGGGCGGCAGTATATCAGAAAAGTGAGCCATGCCACAGTTTATGCAAATCGGATAGATAGTCTTGCGTTACGCTCGTGCTAGTTCAGTTGCTTTGGTAGCCATTCAGAGGTGCGTTCAAATAGTAGGCGAAGGTTAGATTAAACCCGCTGACAAAGAATTCCACCTCGTCAGCGAAGTTGTTAAATCATTTATTTTAAATCAATGATGTAAAGGGTGCTGGCATCAATCACTTTGTTATCTTTATCAAGGTATTTTTGCTCTAGCTTGCCGTCACTTGACCAAGTCGCAAAATCATCGTCGTTGAGCACGCCAAGGGTGGTGGGGTTGATTAGCCACATGCCCTCTAATTTATCGTGAGGATATTTCACTTCTTTTACTAAATCTGCCACTAGAGACTTACTGACCGGTGTTATCTGGTGTGATGCTAGCGCATCCCAACCTTGTGCCATGGCCACTTGCTCAAGGGTTTTTCCTGCTATGGTTAACCCCAGTTTTTCATCTTGTACTAATGTATCGCCGCTTTTAATGGCTTCTAGGTTGGTGGCTTTAGCAAGGTTGATGCGATAGATATGTTTCATGGCGTTAGGGTCGTCACGTAAAAAAGCGCCGTCTCGCTCAATCACTAAAAATTCGTTAGCCGAGAGCGCAACAATACCTGAGTTGGCATTTTGCGCCTTCTCTTGTTGGTAAAGATACTGGCCAATCTCGCCTGTTTTCAAGTTGACCGTGACCAACCGAACTAAGTTCAAGTCTTTTACTTTTTTGTCTGGGTTATGCATGGTTGATTGCATAATACCGACCAAGGTGGACTCATCGGGCGTAATGGCTAAGCCTTCCATACCGCGGTTAGGGCGGCGATTAGCAAACTCGGCAGGCAGGTTGAGAGTCGTGCGTTTGTCTTTGGCGAAGGGGTTGATACGGCTAAGCTCAACGCCATCACTGTCAAAATGCACTATATGTGGGCCGTATTCATCGCTAACCCAAAAAGTGCCGTCTTTTAAGGCGACGAGTCCTTCGCCGTCGAGACCAAAGTCATCCAACTTGAGTGGGTTGGTTTTCGCATCAAAAGGTTTGTCAGCATTTACCGTAATAGGCTGGCCCTTTGTGTCGTAGGGCGTTTCGCCGGTGCCGCCCAAGCCAGAGCGATTTGGCAGCCCCGTGATAGGTGTGCCATCGGGTTGCTTTAATAAAATGGTGCGAACCAGTGTCACTTTGCCAGTGGCATTGACTTCAAATAAGCCAATACGAGGGGTGTAGTCTGGGGTGGGAAAAATCTTCCCTTTGCCGTGTTCACCTTGTTTATAAGTGGCATTGGGGCCGCGATCGGTTAATGCGTAGAACTGATTTTTGTTGGTTGGATGGGCGGTCATATCTGAACCGAAACCGCCGTTGCGGATCTCCAGCATATGTTCGGGTTTAGCATGATCAGTAATATCGTTTCTTAATACTTGATAGGGCAACGGCGCGCCATTTTGTGAATCAACATGACTGACGTTGAGCGCTTCGGCGCAGGTTAAACCAGTATTAAACAATAGCGCCATGGCTAAGGTAGGGAGCCCTTTTTTTACGATCATTTTTATTGCCTTTATTTGTTATAAATTGATTCAAAATGGAAGTCTGAGAGCGGCAAAGGGTATAGCGGCAAGATGTTAATTTTGTTTCAGTTATATGATGGTTTTATGCCAGTTTATGTGGAATAGCGGCTTGTCTTCAGTAAGGGATGGTGCTGGGTTTGAATAGAGGAAGTTGTTGTATGTCTAATACCTAATCATTGTTTTGCTTGTCGCAGCTAAAAGTAGAGAGTAAAGACGCGATAATCCAAGCTGCGCTAATGCCAACGAGGTAGCTCAATTTAGTTGGTATTTGTTCTTGAGACGCTGTCACTTCGATATAAACCAGCGCGCTGGAGAGCATTAGCATAAACAGAAAAGCGTGCTTTTTAAGTTGAGTAATGAGCAGATTAATCCAAGTCATGTTTTGCAAATCACTTAATCAAGGGGCAAAGTAGAAAATAGTCGATTTGTAAATATAAAACAATCTATAAAGCTAGCTGTGTGACAAAGGAAAAAGTGCCGAACTTTCCAGACACTAGACACTAACGTTCGCTTGCCATACTATAGGTTGTATCTATATACAGTACTTAAGCGTAATGAAAACACTTCCAGAAAAGTATTATTTAGCCCATTTTTATGAGCTGGTGGCGTTTATTGATGCCACTAGCTTGCACTTACTTAACGCAGAGCAGCAGCGCCAGTATGCGCTTGTGCAGGGCTTGAGTGAGGCTGCGTTATGCTTGTTGATCCGCATTGTAAATCGAAAAAGTACCTTTGTTGCGCCGGCGCGATTTAACTACGCTGAAATTTTGGATATCACTGCCGCATTGGCGGAGCTTGAGCAACATCAGTTGATCACGTCGGCGGCGCAATTACCCGCCAAGCAGTTATTGCCTGAGCTGACCAAAGCGCAGCTGCAAGAGGTATGCGCTCAAGCGGGCGTGGTAGATATGCCGGCGAACTCAGCCAAAAAACAGGCGTGGATTGACTGTGCGCTTAAGCAAAGTTGCGCCATTAAACCTACTAGCGATCCCACTTATCAGGCCTATATACAGTCTGTTTTTAAAGACACCTTTGACTATTTTTTATATCTGTATTTTGCCCACCTTGGCGGCACCTTAGCGCAATTTTCGATGCGCGATCTCGGCATATTAAAAACCAATGGCAACAGTAGCCGCGCAGCCGCTAGCCAATTAAATGCGCACTTTGATGAATTAGAAGAAGCGCAAACTGCGTTTTACTACAGCCAGTGGCTGCACCAGTTAAAGGTGATGAGTGATGAGGAAAAAACCGCCCTCGCACAAGCGCTATTAACATCAGCAAAGGTCGAGCCGATTGGGCGATACGGCCAAGAAAAATATAACTTATTAAGCTACAAATTGGCGCATCACTGCTTGACCCATGCGCCCGATATAGCAATGACGTTGCTAGCACAAAGCGATCACCCTAAAGCGCAGGAAAAGCATATTCGCGCCTTGTACGGCGAGGGCGAATTGACCCTTTTCCAAGCCAAATTAAACGCCATTCTTGAGGCTTCGGCAGATGAATCTTTATTGCTGTTTGCGCAGGATTTTTCGCGTTTAAAGTTTGGCTCCCAGCGCACGTCATTACTGACCGAGATGCTACGTAACTCAGGGACTGCTATTCCACTGGACGAAGCGTTTGTTGGCGCGCCAGAGCAAGGTTTGATTGATTATTACCAGCGCCATGGTATCACGGCTATCCACAGTGAAAATGGCATTTGGCGCGCGCTGTTTTGTTTGAGCTTTTGGCCTGAGCTTTATCAAAGTGACAAAAACCAACTCAGTAACGAATTTGCGCTGCGCCCGAAATCCATTAAAGAAAATAATTTTTACGACACCTTTGCGCCTGAAGTAGAAACGCGGCTGCAACACTTTACTGATGCGCAGGCGATGCTAGCGTGGCTGTTGCAGCAAATAACCGCCCATTATGGCGAGCCAAACTGCTTTATGGCGTGGTATGACAATCTCTATGAGCAGCTTAGTTTACTGGTTCGCCATAGCCCAATGGATGCGCTGCGCAAGCATCTGCGCGCCATGAGTAAAAATTATCGCGGCTTAAAAGATGGTTATCCTGACTTGATTGGCGTGCGCGATGGCAAGTTGTTTTGCGTTGAGGTTAAAGCGCCCGGTGACAGCTTGCGCCGCAATCAAATGGTGACCATGAATCAGTTGCTAAGCGCAGGATTTGATGTGTCTATTCAGCAAGTGGCGTGGCAGCTTGATCCCGCCCAGCCGTATGTAATTGTTGATGTAGAGACTACTGGCGGGCAAAAAGAATATGACAGGATCACCGAGATTGCCTTGGTTAAAGTCGTGGCAGGAGAGGTGGTGGATCAGTGGTCGAGTTTAGTGAACCCGAATAAACATATTTCAAGGCAAATTACCGCGCTAACGGGCATTAATAATCAAATGGTGCGCGATGCGCCTGTTTTTGCGCAGCTAGCCGAAAAGATTGATGCTTTTAGCCAAGGCGCTATTTTTGTCGCCCATAATGTGAATTTTGATATGGGCATGATCAAGGCTGAATTTGCGCGTTGTGGCTTAAGTTATCGCCGCGCTAAGTTGTGTACCGTTGTGTTAGCCAGAAAGTGGCTGCCTGGTCACGACTCTTATTCATTAGGTAAACTTTGCGCAGATGTAGGCATCACCCTTAATGGCCATCACCGTGCATTAAATGATGCTAACGCCACGGCAGAGCTGTTTATCAAGATTAATGCTTTGCGTTTAGCGCACTCGGCGCAATAGCATAAGAAGTCAGTAGGGGGAATATTGCTCCACTTGATAAGCTTGGGAGCCAGTCACAGTATTGGAACCTGCATCGCGAACGTTGCGCCGCCGGTTAATGTTAGCTCCAGATCACGTATTTGCTCGACACTGTAGCCTGTCTGGTCGATTTGATGCTGATGGCGCTCTGCATAATCGAGCAATCCTTGCCAAGCGGCAATGTAGCCAATATCCGACACCAGGTAAACCTCAGTGCATAAATAATTACCTGCAGGCAGCAATAGGTTGGCTTCGCTATTCGTATTTTCAGTGCCGAGCCAAACATCCATTTCATGCCATGGCCGTGTTAGTTGGTTGACTGGCGATAGCGCGAATAAGCCTTTGGTTTGCTTTCCTTTAGTAACAAACTCTCGATCCCAACTGAAGTTATCTTGCAGGCTTGCATTAAGCCAGCGGTCGGGATACCAAATAAGTTGGCAAGGTAAGTTACGTGCAAGGTGCTGCTCTAGGTTTTTACTGTTGCCTTTTTGCGCATGATTGGCTTGAGAAATGAGTTGGATACTCGCTGCATGCTTGGTATTAGTCTCGGGACAAGTGGGATGGGCAATTTTTTCCAACATCTGAGCCGTTTGTTCAGGCGTTGCGCTACGCGCCATTTCTCGCAGCGCCTTGGCGCTCATATTAAGTTCTCGTTTTAGGGCTTTAGCCAGTGCTTGCGAAGAGGAAAAACCACAGCGATGGGCGATGTCAGTAATGCTGTACTGGTGTAATTCAAATAGTTCGTACACGGCTATTTGCAGCCGAATACGGTTAAGGTATTGCCCCGGTGTTTCATGCCAAATTTGGGTGAATTGGCGATGAAAATGTGAAGGGGAAATGGCGCACCGTTCGGCCACTTGTTGCCAGGTTAGCCCTTCACTCAAGGCGTGATGCATTAGTTGTAAGGCTTTTTCAAACCGCGCCTGTAAATGAGGAGGAAGCTGCTCTAATAGCGCCATTTCAGGCACAAGAATAAAAGGCTTGCTAGCCACAGATTCCGGGCGCGCGGTATTATTCAAGTCAGTTGTCATCAGGTTTAATTTTGTCGATTGCCATGGTTCAATCATAGCTGATGTTATTTGCATTTTAACTATCTACTTGTTTAAGTAAGAGATTCATCGATTCAGTTGCTATTGCAGGCTGCTTTGAAGATGTAAAAAGGCCGAGCAACACAGGAATAATAATCAAGGTAATACTGGTGGCAAATAGTTCGCCAAATACCAAGGATACGGCTGCAGGCTTTAAATATTGCGCTTGCTCCGCGCTTTCAAATAACAGCGGCAATAAACCACATACCGTGGTCATGGTGGTTAAAAAGATAGCCCTAAGACGGCTCGTCCCTGCTTTTATTAAGGCTTTATTCAATGGCATGCCGGCGCGATAAAATTGGTTAAACCGTGTCATCAGTACCAGCGAGTCGTTGATGACGATACCTGTCATTGCCATCATGCCGAACAGAGATAAAATGCTGACAGGTAAGCCCATTATGCCATGACCAAAAATAGCCCCAGCAAAACCAAAAGGGATCACTGCCATAATAATTAACGGCTGCCAGTAAGATTTGAGCGGCACAGCAAGCAAGGCGTAGATAAGCAATAAGGTTAAGAGCATCGCTGTTTTAAATCCTGCTTGAATTTCGCCTAATTCTTCAAACTCACCCCCTGATTGAATCTGAACGCCGGGGTAGCGCGTGGCTAGATCTTCCATCAGCGGCTTGAGCTGTTGCAGCGTTTGTTCTGGCGATTGCACCGTGCGATCTTGTCGCCAGTATAAGTTCACCACTTGCTGGCGGTCGCGTCGATAAATTACCTCTGGCTTTTGCTCGAAGCTTAAATTAGCCACATCTCCTAGCATTACCGTCTTGCCGCTAGATAAGAAGATAGGGGTTTGCAGTAGTTGTTGTTGAGTGGCTTTCTGCTTGGCCTGATAGCGTAATATCACTTTGGTTTCTTGGCCCTGTTGCAATAAGCGATGAATTTCACGTTCACCATAAGCGCCGCCAATCATCAGCGCAATTTGCTGTTGTGTTAATCCCAGTTGATGACCAAATTCATTAAGGGTAATGCGTATTTGTTGTTGGCCGCCTTGGCCGTCATCATACACATCATGTACACCGGATAAAGTGCTTAAATGTTTGGCCAGTTGGTTGCTTGCTTGCATCGCAAGGGCATGATCTGCTGAAGAAATACTGATAAAAGTGCCGCCCGCAGGGGCGTCAGCTGCCGAAAATGAGACCGCATATGCACCTTCAAATTGGCCGCTGTATTGTTGCCATTGATTCAGTGCCAGGTTGTTGGGCAACACGGTTAAGGCTTCGTTAGTGAGTTCAACCGTGGCGTCTATTTCGCCATAACCGGTTGACCATACCAATAAGTTAGTGATGGGTGGAGCACTCAATGGGTAGTCATGTTGCAGCTGTTGATTGAGTCTATTGGCCCCTTGTTCTAATTGCATTTGGGCTTGTTGCTGCAATGGCAGTGGCGCGCCGGGCGTTAGTGTGACGGTTGCGCTGAGATAGCGGCCGGGGATCTCGGGAAACGCAGAGCTGCGAATAAAGCCGGTCGACCACAGACCATACGCTAGCAGCACGCAAGCAAAAAAGCTGATTAAACAAGCGGCTTTATGGCGGATAGCATAGCGCAGTAAGGGTGCATAACATTGATTGTTAAAGCGCTGCAGGGCAGATTGCGCCGATGCTTGTAGCTTAGCCACAATTGGCCATGGCTTACTTTGAGCGGGCATGGCGGCAAGATGTGATGGCAGGATAAATTTACTTTCAATGAGTGAAAATAACAGTGCGATAATCACCACCGCTGAAAAGCTGGCCAATAATTTGGCTAACTCATTATTGATCCAGAGCATTGGAGAAAAGGCGGCCACGGTGGTGAGCACTCCGAACACAGTGGCGACCGCTACTGATTCCACCCCCTTAAATGCTGCTTGTTTTGGATCGGGGTTGGTTAAACGGGTTTCATGAATGCTTTCGCCAACTACCACGGCATCGTCGACCAAAATACCCAACACTAAAATAATGCCAAATAAAGTGATGTCGTTAATGCTGTAGTTAAGTACGTTCATCATTCCTAAGGTGCCACAAAGGGCAATTGGGATCCCTAAAGCTACCCACATGGCCAATCTAAGGCGTAAAAACAGGCCTAAAATCACCAATACTATTAATAGCCCCTGCCAAGCATTGTTCGTTAGTCGGTTGAGTTGGTCTTCAATATAAGGTGCCATATCCGCCATTACCGCTAGGGAAATATCAGCGGGTAACAAGGCTTGTTGCTCTTTGAGCACAGAACTGATGGCTTGACTAATGTGAAGTAAGTTATCGTTTTGACTGGTATTAATTTGCAGCGCAATGGCACTTTCGCCATTATTGCGTACGATGGCTCCGGTCGCTTCATAGTCGCGGTAGATAGTGGCGATATCATCTAGTTTGATGATGCCTGAAGGCTCCGCGATAATATCAAGTTGCTTTAATAGGGTGAGATTATCGGCGTAGCCGTCGCCCCGTAAGGTGATCCGGCCTTGCGCACTTTTTAACTCACCACTGCGGGTTTCGATAGACATTTGCTCAATGCGCTGGGCTAAAGATTCAATGTTAAGGCCCACCATTTGAAGCTGCGTAATATTGGGCTCAATGACGATTAGCGGAGCACGCTCACCTAAATTAGTCACCTTGGTAATGTCGGGATGTTGTTTCAATGCCAGAGCCACTTGGCGTGCAATGGGTTGCAAATTTTGAGCGGTTTGCTTGGATGAAATAATGACAAAGGCGGCTAAATTGGTGAAGTCTTCACGTGTTATCTGAGGTCGTTCGGCCTGAGTGGGCAATCCGACAATGCTGTTAACGCGGTTACGTACATCCTCAAGTAACTTCCCTAAGTCAGCGTTGGATTTTTTTTGCACGCGAATTTGCGCCATACCCGCTGAAGATTGGCTAACTAATCGTTTGATCCCTGCTACATCGCCAAGGGCGTCTTCAATTCGCTGGGTTACACTGGCATCAATCTGTTGTGCGGTGCCGCCGGGGTAGGCAATGGTAATGGTTAAACTTGAGGGCGCGATTTGTGGAAAGGATTCCACCCGCAGTTGCGATAAGCTGAGCAATCCGCTGGCGATCATGGCTAGCATCAGTAAATTTGCCGCAACAGGGTTGTGAATAAACCAATGGGTTAACCATTTCATCGTTGTGCTCCCAGTGTTGTCAGAAAATGAACTTTAGCGGCGGTTGTTGTTGGCTCAGCAAAAGGAATAGGCTTTACTTTTACCCCCTCTAGCATTGACGTAAGTGGGTATACGGCGATCATTTTCGCATTTTGCTGTTGGTCATTTGACGGAAAAGTTACCCAAACATGATCAGGGGTTGTTTCCAAAATTCGCACGTCAGTTTGTTGTAAAGTATTGTGTTTATTAATCTGCCAGATCAATCCATCTGGTGTCAGCGCACTGATAGGTAGCTTGGTAGCCAGCGGGAAAGCAGGTAAGGTAACTTCAATGGTGACAGGTTGATTTGGCAGTAAACGCGATGATTGCTGAAAAGGTTTATTAATCGCTAATACCACTTGCCGCTGCTTGGTGGTTTGGTCAACTTGTGGCGCGATAAATCGTACTTTGGCTGGCCACTGTTGATTCTGACGGTCGAACACCTCAATTTTAGGTTGCTCTAAACTGGCATGAATTAGTTGCCAATGTTGCTCGGCCACGGGCAACACAACATCTAAGCTATCACTGGCGGCGAGTTCAAATAACGGCTCCCCCATTTCTACAAACTGCTTTGGACTAATAAATCGATGCAGGATGATGGCATCAAAAGGGGCGCGAATTTGGCTGTCACGTATTTTTTTTTCAATTGTATTAAGAAGTTGTTTCGCCTGCGTTAATTGAGCTTTGGCCGCGGCAATTTGCGGTATTTTTCGGGCAAACTCAGAGCTGCGTTTACCGGCTAGCATTTTCAGCGCAACAGTTTGTTCATGTTGCTGTTGTTGCAGCAGTAACTCAGCTTGTTTGATTTCACTTAGGGCATTGGCGCGTTCAGACTCAAGTTGCAAGGTGTCAAGCTCAGCCAGAATTTGCCCTTTTTTGACTAATGTACCAGGCTCAAGAGCGGCATCTAAGCGTATTACTTGCGCACTGGTTTGCGTTTTTAATTGGGTTTGCCAGCGCGCCGAAGTATGACCAGTTAATGAGAGTTTGGGCTGGTGAGGTGTCGGCGTTACTTGGATCACCGAGACTGGTAAATCTGACTCAACACTGGCGCGAGACTCAGCCGAGACCGGTTCAAGCAATACGACGGCTGAGATAGCAGCACACAACAGCAGCACAGATCCAATCAAGGGCATTAGTTTGCTTTTTTTCATTGTATCTCTCCGTTTACTTTGATTGGGGCAGGGGTGTTAAGGCGTTGTATTATTTCGCTTAAGCGCGACCAAGTTTGTAAGGTAATGGGCAGCAAAATCGCGGCATCTAGGAACTCCAGCGAGTAGCTCACAATGGTGAAAATACTGCCCGGCGTCAGGGTTAGGCTGTGAGTAGCGAGCCAAAGGTTGAACAAGACAAAGATAAAGAGCAGTAAGAAAATCAAACCAAATACGATGGCTTCAGTATCAGATAGTTTGATCTCTTTCAGATTTATCTTTTGCAAATAAGCGTGAATAGAGCGACTGACCCCTTGCTCTAGCACATCAACTTGTTGCTCTTTGCAATTATTGAGCGCCGCATTTGTGGTAACAAATTGGCTATGGGCGGCGCTGTAAACGGCAATGATTAATACGCCTGCAACGATGGCAGAAAGCCCTAAGTCAACATGAGCGCTCGTTAAGATAACGAATGCGGCGACCAGTTGGATAATTGCGGTCATCAGCGGTGGGATATCGTTTTCTAAAAAATCCACTAACTCTCGTGACATATCAAGTCGTGCATTGCGAGTACTAATGGGCAAGTGTGCTAATTTTTCGGCAACGGACAAACCAAGATTAACGCGGATCGTGCCAAAGGCTCGGGTATCGTAAATACGCCTGGCTACCACCAACGCGACAATCAGTACCAAGATGGCGCTCAGAACATAAAAGTCATGAAAGTCGCCTTGTAATAAGCCATCGATGGCGTAGCCGATGAACAAGGGGATCAACACGATCAACGCATTTTCGAGTAACACCAAAGCCCAAGTGAAGCCTATTAAAAGCTTATTAGCGCCAAGTAATGCTTTAATCGTAAAAGGTTTAACTTCATGCATCAGGTTTGCTTATTAATAATTAGCGAATTCAGAGCATGGTGACAGGATTGCAACGAGAAAAAGTGTCCCAAATTGCTGTATGTTTAAGCTTAGCGGCATCACCTATAGAGAGTGTTTATTGCCAGTTTCGTGGTAAATTACACGCGTGAAAGTATAACTGAAGGCCCACATGGATTGATGCAGTCTTATCTTTTAAAAAGAAACGCACGCCTGAAATTGTATGGGGTCGGTTCAGTTTGGCCGACTGGTATGTATAACGATACTAATCGGTCGTTAAACTTAGTTAGTGGGAGGTATAAGGTGTCTCAAGGAGCTTTAGAACGCTTAAAGGGGGCGGTTTTAAATGGTACAGGAACTCAAAATCTTCGTTATCGTTTTCCTGAACAAAACTCTTCTTTTGATATGAAAGAGTTAAATATGTTTAACTGCGCTCAGTATGCAGTTTGTGAGATTCCAAGCTTGAATCAATCAGGATCTGTGTCAATGCTTGTTGAAAGTATGGGGAGATAAAGAATGTTAGAAAATAATGAGCTCATCAGTATTTATTCAGCTTTGTGTAGAATTCATCAAAGAAGGATCGTCGCAGAAGAAAATAAGGATGTTTCAGCTGAAGCAGCTGCCGGATGTGAATACTCAGGACTAATAGATTATTTAATTTCAACGGGGTGGGATGACTGTTTGCCTATGGATATGGAGCCTGATGACAAATATTTACCCCCTAGCTATTTGAAGTTACGAGCTGATATGGGATTCGACGAGGAAGATTTAGGTTGAATTTTTTAGCCCATGCCCACCTTGCGGGTGGGCCTAAAGAATTCACAGTTGGTAGCGTTGTTGGTGAGTACGTTAAGGGTAGCGCTACCTCCAATTTACCTTTGTTATTCGGCTCTGGAGTGAAGCATCATCGATTAATAGATGTATATACTGATCAACATGATTTTGTAGTGAGTTATAAAGGCCGTGTTGATAAGAGATATCGTCGTTATTGTGGAATCGTATTAGATATTTATTGTGATTATTTACTGATACAGAACTGGGGCTCATTTTGTGATGAAAGTGTTGATGGCTTTATTGCCAAATTATATCGGGGTATTTTAGAGCACAGCTGGCGGGTACCTGATAAATATCAGTTAATATTGAACACTCTAGTCGAGGATGATTGGTTAAGTTCTTATTCATCCATCGATGGTATATGCTCTGCTGTTCAACGTATAGAAAAACGCTTAGGAAGAGATGTGGGTTTAGAGCATCTTCTGAATTCGATGCATTCTGATGAAGAATTAAAAAGTTCATTTGTTCCTTTTTATAGTGACTTATCTATTTATGCCGTTGATCAAAAGAGAATATTAATTAATCAATAGCGGTGCTTTTCAGGTAGTTGCCACAATTAGCCGCTTTAGGCTAGAGCAGGAATAATAGGACATATATGGTCACCTCGGTTTTAACAAGGCCAATGTGTCCTCTTTCTGTTGTTTTTACAAAACAAAGGGGCCAGGCCTTGCTTTTTGCTCTATTGCCCAGAGATGTCTAGTTTTTTCCCGAGTTAGTCGCATAGTAGCAAAACGCAAGACCTGACCCTAGTGGTTCTAGTGATTCGGACCTGACCCTGATCGTGCTGCTTGCCGTCCGAGCTGAGGGCTTCCCTAACGCCATCATTCTTAAGAAATTTTTGTTAGATCCAATACCATCGTTGTAGCACTTGAAAAACCCACTAACCACTTTACATGAATGAAACTTTCATCCTTCAATGCGATAAACCCTTTTGATTCATACAGGTTTCTAGCTCGTGGATTGCTGTCAATAACGTAAACGCCCCATGATCCCACGGGCTGATGTTGCTAATGTTTGAAGTTCCAAGGCAGGAGCGCATCGATATCTGGC
>NZ_JAUOPX010000356.1:0-230 GCF_030547455.1 Motilimonas sp. 1_MG-2023
AAGAGACAGATTATACTCCTGAACTACTGAAACATATGTAGAAAAACGCTCATGATTTCCTTGTTTTTTGGGTAAATGTATTTGATTTTTTTATATTTTTTGTAATTCTAATTTTAGATATTTTTTTTTTTAATGTTTATTTTTGTCTTTTGCTTATCCTTTGTACTTTTTATTTTTATGAGTTTTTTATGTGCTATTAAAGATCTATTTTAATTCATGATGTTGTTACC
>NZ_JAUOPX010000357.1:0-229 GCF_030547455.1 Motilimonas sp. 1_MG-2023
AGTTGAATAATTTGTTCAATATTCAAAACATTATATCGACCTACCACTGGATTGCTTTTGGCAGCTTCAGGATAATCAGTGAATCGAGTCGTACCGACAATTTTATCGCCTTGTCCAATTGCAAAGAGCATTTCGTCTGAGTGAGGGGATAAAGTGTTGATATGTTTATCTGGTTGTTTAATTTATTGCTGCGTCTCGGCTGCGACATGATCAGTAACTAGCATTAACC
>NZ_JAUOPX010000358.1:0-229 GCF_030547455.1 Motilimonas sp. 1_MG-2023
CGCGGTTACCCGAGTTACCGGCACTGGCCGAGGTGGAATAACACAGGCCAGAAATCGCGATACACAGCGAGCCATTGACAAACACTTCTAGTAGGGTATCGTGCTGCTGGCCGACTTTATCCAGTGCGGTGATTTCGCGTAAGTTTAGCTCGCGTGATAAGTTAACGCTGCTGGAGCCAAGCTGTTTCATAAAGGGAATTTGCCCGGCATTATGGGTGGTCAGCTGGGT
>NZ_JAUOPX010000359.1:0-229 GCF_030547455.1 Motilimonas sp. 1_MG-2023
CACATCGAAGCATGCCAAATACAAAACCCTTGCTGACGGTCTAACTGAAGATGTTCTGACAACACTGTAGTTCTGGAACGTTCAATACGTCCCGAGCCAATGATCTGTAAAACGGGAACCGGTAATGCTAACATCCAAGCATATATAACTTTATCAATATTATCCGCCCCCAACTCTTTCGATAAATTTACCAATACCTCACTCAATCTGATAGCTTGTTCAGTCTGTG
>NZ_JAUOPX010000360.1:0-229 GCF_030547455.1 Motilimonas sp. 1_MG-2023
CTGACAGATATTAGTGAAGTTGGTCATATTCAGCTAGGTGTAGCCGCTGTAAATTATCAACAATATCATATAGGTCTCTAGCATTACTTTACTTCCCAACCCTAAGGTATAGCTTTTCTTCAAAACCAATCCCTATTTAGCACAGAAATGTTTCTCCAGAAATAAGCAACGAGAATCATGACTTTCAATGTCAAAGTAATACGCAGGCAAACAAGTTGAATAAATCCAG
>NZ_JAUOPX010000361.1:0-229 GCF_030547455.1 Motilimonas sp. 1_MG-2023
CGCTTAATCTGTTGCATTTCGCTATGACATAGCTGACAAAGTCCATCAAAAAAGATCGTCTGCTCATAGTGGGAAGTCATCTCAGCTCCTATAAAAGTAGTCTTAATGAAAATTAATGAGTCTCACACTATATAACGTATTATTTGGTCAATTATATCTTATTTAAAATTATATCTGTAAAGGCATATTGTGGTACTTATTGACTCTTGTTGGTATCTGAGCTCGGTTT
>NZ_JAUOPX010000362.1:0-229 GCF_030547455.1 Motilimonas sp. 1_MG-2023
AATACAACATAATCAATAAGTAAAACAACATAATGTAAGGTTACCAACTTTACAAAAAAGAAACTAAGTCTAACACAGATAAACAATATGTAAAAAACACCAAACAATAACAAATAAAAACAATAAATAAAAATAAGATGTGTTATTATAACAGTATCAACTACCCTTATCAATCAACATAAAAAGCGTGCATCGACTCGATCAAATGACTACACGAATATTAATATAG
>NZ_JAUOPX010000363.1:0-228 GCF_030547455.1 Motilimonas sp. 1_MG-2023
ATTGGGTGATCGACTTGGGTGTTATCAGGTGATCGGCATCAATGTTATTGGGTGATCGGCATTCATGGGAATATGCAACAGTTAAGGCACGCGATGGAGCTAGGCTATGCCGAAGGCGCCTTTCATTTAGCATTCATCAATGAAAAACTTGAAAACAAAACCCAAGAAAACTGGGAAAAAATATACAAATACTATCAACTAACCGACAAATTAGGGGGGAGAACAGAT
>NZ_JAUOPX010000364.1:0-228 GCF_030547455.1 Motilimonas sp. 1_MG-2023
GTGCAGTCCTGATTACATACAGTAAAGCCCCTTTTTTACGTAATGACAGTTTTGTAATGTTTCCACGTAACATGCCTGATTCAGATAAGCTTAGAGTGCAATTCAACCAGTTGTTAGAGCAAGCCAGTGCAAGTGGTCGCTACCAGGAATATTTTGAGCGGTTGGAGCTAGGGAAGTATTGACGTTTCTTGTCGCTGGGCTTTGTCGGGCCATTATAATTATGCAGGG